>CAMNAY010000118.1 GCA_946531975.1 uncultured Ruminococcus sp.
GTTTATCGTGGCTGCCCTTGCCTTTCTCGCCGTGATACTCATTGCGGCAAGGCGCCGCGCATGGACGGATATCGACGAAAGCGCCGTGCACATCATCGTGCCGGTACATCATTCCTATGATCTCACGCGCTACGGCAAGCACGGACACAAATGGACGGAGAATTATATCGTGTGCTATCTGCCTGACGGTCGCTATGTGCTGCACAACAAGCACTACACCGGTGTGTGGAATATCATCATCATCAAATACCGCGGCAGCATCCTCTGGCTGCCGTACAATATCAATGCACGGGACTGCTGAAGTCTGTGCAAAAAAGAGAGAGCGTTCCGATAACGCGAAATATCCGCGAAAGAGGTGAGCGAAATGTTCCGGCTGAAGTATTCCTGTCCGTTTCACGGGCATTCGTACCCGTTTGCCATTTCCATGCTGGTGATGCCGCTCACATCCAGCCTGCATATTTACTTCGGCATGTTAACAGGACTCGGTTCGTTCTGGATCATCCCGATGGGACTGCTCGGTTCTGTCTTCGTCCTGCTCTGCTTCTTCACGTACTTTCAGCAGCTTTCCCCCGCTGAGCAGGATCTCTGCAATGAATGCCCGCCGGCGCTGTGGTATCCGCTGCCCGAAAGTCACATTCTGCACATCCGTTCGGAGATGCTGAACAGTGCGCCCGGAATTCTGCACGCGCTGGGGGTCGCCGCGGCCGTAGGCGTACTCACACTGTTCTGTGCATTCGGCAGAAACAGACACTCCGTCAGATACCGCCGTGAAGTAACAGTCTCACAGATGATGCCGTTCGCAATCATTGTTGCTGCTGCGGCATTCATCATCGTAATCTTCATATCCGCCAGACGCCGCGCATGGGCGCAGATCGACGAGAGTGCAACGTGCCTGATCGTTCCGGTCCACCACTCCTACGATATCACGCACCACGGCAAGCACGGACGGACATGGATCGAAAACTACATCGTGTGCTATCTGCCCGACGGCCGCTATGTGCTGCACAACAGGAAGAAGCATGTCGATGTCCGGTTCGTCATTTTCATCCGGTTCCGGAACAGCGTGATCTGGAGGCCGTATTATTACGACTGAGCTGCGGAATGCAGCACTGCAAGCATGGAAGTTTCGATCAGGTCTGTGAACAGGTCTGCCCGAAACTTTCATTTTACCGATCAGAAATTCAAATGCCCGAACAGAATCTCAATATGAGAGGAAATGCTTATGAAACAGATGCTGAAGGCACCATTTGTGCGCAGAATTACGAAACATCTCTCCGAGGAAGATCAGCGCGAGATCGACAACGCACAAATGCCCGATCTCGCCGAGATCACACCGGAACAGCTCGCGAAATTCCGCGGCGGCAATAACCAGAATGTCAAGGTCATGCTTCAGGGCATCGGCATCTTCGGCGTGCTGCTCATCCTCTGCATCATCTTCAGGCAGTACACCTTTCTCGCTGCGGTCATCCTGACAATCATCGTGTTCGCTGCCGCTGCGTTTGTCATTCACCTGAAATCCAATATCGACGATTCTGCCGGCGTTTCGACGATTCCTGTGCATCACACCGAGCGCACCATAACCGGTGAAAAGGCGATCGTCTATCTCCCCGACGGCAAATACCGCGTTCCCATTTCCCGCAAATTTCCCTTTGAGCCAGGCTCGATCACCGTTGTCACCTGCGGGAAAATCACCCTGCTCGACTTCAACAAAAAGGAATTCAGAAAGGACGATTCAGAATGAGAAATCTGCATCCGGTCAAGATCGGGGACTGTATCCTCGACGGCAGGCACATCTACATCCAGTCCATGCTCAACACCCGCTCAGACGACATTGCGGGGTCAGTCGCACAGGCAAAAGCTCTGGAAGCTGCCGGCTGTGAGATCGTCCGTGCCGCAATTCCCAACATGGAAGCGGTCGCGCTCATCCCCGCGATCAAGGAGGCGGTCTCGATCCCCCTTGTCGCAGATATCCACTTTGACTATAAGCTCGCGCTCGCCGCAGCGGACGCGGGTATTGATAAAATCCGCATCAACCCCGGCAACATCGGCGGCATGGACAGAGTGCATGCAGTCGCAAAAAAATGTCTCGAAAAGCAGATTCCGATCCGGATCGGCGTGAACTCCGGCTCCGTTGAGAAGGAACTGCTCGCAAAATACGGCGGACCCACGCCGCAGGCAATGGTCGAGAGTGCGCTGCACCACGCAGAATTGCTCGAACAGTGTGACTTCCATGACATCGTCATTTCGATCAAATCCTCGGATGTGCAGAATATGATTGCCTGCTACCGGCTCGCCGCAGAACGCTGTGATTACCCGCTGCACCTCGGTGTAACCGAAGCCGGCACCGAGCGCATGGGACTCATCAAGTCTGCTGCCGGCATCGGCTCGCTGCTCTGTGACGGAATCGGCGAGACCGTCCGTGTCTCTCTGACTGCCGACCCCGTGCGTGAGATTGCAGCGGCACAGGATATTCTCCGTGCAATCGGCAAGCGCGGCGGCGTTCAGCTCGTCTCCTGCCCGACCTGCGGCAGAACGCGCATCGACCTCATCTCCGCTGCAAACCGCGTGGAAGAAGCACTGCGCGGATGTCAGAAGGACATCAAGGTCGCGGTCATGGGCTGCGTCGTGAACGGTCCCGGCGAAGCACGGGAAGCCGATATCGGCGTTGCAGGCGGCGACGGCTGCGCGGTGATTTTCCGCAAAGGAGAGGTTCTGCGCAAAGTGCCGGAGGCTGAGATTGTCTCCGCACTGCTGGAGGAGATCGAAAAGCTCTGAAGCCGCCTGATGCGCCCCTGTCATCCCCTACTACAACGATAACCAGAAAGGATTTCGACTGCCATGCAGACGCTGCGAGAATTTCTGCGGGAATATGCCGCAAAACTGCCGCCTGCCGTGATGAACGGCAGACTGCGGCGCGTTCTGGCGAACCCAGCACATACCCGCCTCTACCTTGAGACCGAGTACGACAGCCCCGTGCCGTTCGCCGACCTCACCGACGCGGAATCTGAGCTGGCTGTGCGCCTGAAGCTCCAGGCACTGCGCATCCTCTGCCGATATCCTGCAGAGCAGTTCTCCATTGAGAATCTCCCTGAGCTGTTTCTCTCGCTCCGCCGCGATCTCCCGATGATCAACGGATTTCTGGAGGATGCCGCACTCGCGCTGAATGACGGCGTCCTGACGATCACGCTCGCGCACGGCGGCGCCGAGATCCTCGAAGAAACCCATTTCCGCACGGAGCTTGCACGCGCTGTGCAGGCAGTCTACGGCGTGCAGATCAGCGTGCAGTTCGCAGGCGATCATCTGCATATCTCTGAGGATGAACATACCCAGATGCAGGAGGCGGTCATCGCCGAAATGCCGGAGGATCACTTCCGCATTCCCGAACCGCCGCAGGCACCCCCGACCCCGCAGTTTTCTGCGCTCCCGCCGGATGATGCCGTTCCGGTCACGCCAGACCGTCCCGACAAAGAATCGCTCAATATCGTCTACGGCAGACTGGTCAAGGAGAAGCCTGTCAGTGTTGCTGCCGTTGTGTCGCAGGTCGGTCAAATTGACGGAAATGCGAAGAAATATGCAATCGCCGTCGAGGTCTTCGGCAAGCCGGAGACCCGCACGCTCAAAAACGGCAAAAACCTTGTCACCTTCCCTGTCACCGATTACACCGGATCCGTGCTGGTCAAGCTCTTTCTCGATGAGCAGAAGTTCGCCGATTTCGATATGAAAGCCATCGGCAAAGGCGCCAATCTTATGATCTACGGCTCTGTCGCATACGATGACTGGGATCACGACATTGTCATCAAGCCCGCCGCAATCAACAGCTATACCCCCGACCGCCGCACCGATGACGCACCCGTCAAGCGCGTCGAACTGCATCTGCATACCAATATGTCCGCAATGGATGCTGTCACCTCTGCGGAAGCACTCGTCTGCCGCGCCCATGACTGGGGACACAGAGCCATTGCGATCACTGATCACGGTGTCGTGCAGGCATTCCCGGAAGCGATGAATACCGCAGCCAAGTGGAAGGACTTCCGCATCATTTACGGCTGCGAGGCATATGTCGTCAACGACCTCGACGAACAGCATGTCATCGACTGTGACGACCCCCGCAGCCCGCAGGAGGAGGTCATCGTCTTTGACGTTGAAACGACCGGTCTCTCCCCGAAAAACGACCGGCTCACCGAAATCGGTGCGGTCAAGATCCGCGGAATGCGCGTCATTGACAGCTTCGACACCTTTGTCAATCCCGAACGCCCGATCCCGCAGAAGATCCAGGAGCTGACCCACATCACACAGGATATGGTGGACAATGCACCCTCTGAAAAAGAAGCAGTCGAGCAGTTTCTGGCGTTCTGCGGCAGTGAGAACCCTGTGCTGATCGCACATAACGCGAATTTCGATACCTCATTCATCCGGCAGGTCTTTGCGCGGCATCAGATGCAGCACCCGTTCGTCACGATTGACACTGTTGTCATGTCCCGCGCCGTACTGCCTGAGCTGGGACGCCATAAGCTCGATGCCATTGCAAAACACCTGAAGCTCGGCAAGTTTGAGCATCACCGCGCCGCAGATGACGCATTTATGCTCGCGAAGATCTATCTCAAACTCATGGAGCGCATCGTCAAGGAGCGGAATCTGACCCGTCTGGGCGAACTGAATACCGTCCTGCCGCCGGTTGATCCCCGCAAGCTGCGCTCCTATCATCAGATCATCCTTGCAAAGAATCAGACCGGCATCAAGAACCTTTACCGCCTTGTGTCGTACAGCCAGATTGACCACTTCTATAAGAAGCCGCTCATGCTCAAATCCGAGCTGCTTCAGCATCATGAGGGTCTGATCTACGGCAGCGCCTGCGAAGCGGGCGAATTCTTCTCTGCGATCGTAGACGGCAAGCCCGATGAGGAGCTTTGCCGGCTCGCGAAATTCTACGATTATCTCGAAATTCAGCCGATCGCGAACAATATGTTCATGCTGCGAAGCGATAAATTCCCCGCAGAGACCGAAGAAGATCTGCGCAATTACAACCGCAAGGTGCTGGAGATCGGAGACCGCTGCGGGATTCCCGTCGTCGCGACCTGCGACGTGCATTTCATGGACGAGAAGGACGGCATCTACCGGCAGATTTTACAGTCCGGCTCCGGCTTCTCCGATACCGAAGATCAGGCGCCGCTCTTTCTGCGGACAACCGATGAAATGCTTGAAGAATTCGATTACCTCGGTGAAGCCCGCGCCTATGAGGTTGTCGTGACGAACACCAACGCAATCGCGGATAAAATCGACCGCTGCCACGCAATCCCCAAAGGCACCTTCACCCCGTCCATCCCCGGCGCAGAGGAAGACCTCATCCGCATCACCACCGAGAAGGCAAAGAGCATCTACGGTGATCCGCTGCCGGAAATTGTCCAGAAGCGCCTTGACCGTGAACTGGATTCAATCTGCCGCCACGGTTTCTCCGTGCTGTACATGATCGCACAGAAGCTCGTCGCAAACTCCGAGAAACACGGCTATCTGGTCGGCTCCCGCGGTTCCGTCGGTTCTTCATTCGTCGCGTCCATGGCAGGCATCTCCGAGGTCAACCCGCTGATGCCGCACTACGCCTGCCCCAAGTGCCTCTATTCGGAATTCATCACGGACGGCTCGGTCGGCTCCGGCTTCGACCTGCCGCCGAAGGCATGCCCCAAGTGCGGCACCGATATGAAGCGCGACGGACACGATATCCCGTTCGAGACCTTCCTCGGCTTTGACGGCGACAAGGCGCCGGATATCGACCAGAATTTTTCCAGTGAATATCAGTCTGAATCGCACCGCTACACCGAAGAACTGTTCGGCAGAGCCAACGTGTTCAAGGCAGGAACGATCTCCGGCGTGCAGGATAAAATCGCATACGGCTATGTCAAGCACTGGCTC
>CAMNAY010000119.1 GCA_946531975.1 uncultured Ruminococcus sp.
GGCGTGTTTTATGAGCTGGGCGGCATCACGGTCATCTGCGATGCCGGCGGATGTGCGGGCAATGTCTGCGGGTTTGATGAGCCGCGCTGGCACGAGAAGCGGTCGGCGCTGTTCAGTGCTGGACTGCGCGATATGGACGCGATTCTCGGACGCGATGACCGTCTGGTCGAAAAGCTGAAGCTGATCTGTCAGCAGATCGAAGCGCCGTTCACGGCGATTGTCGGGACGCCTGTTCCGGCGGTGATCGCGACCGATTTTCACGCATTGCAGCGCATGGCGGAGCGAAAAACAGGTCTGCCGTGCATCACCGCTGCGACTGACGGCACCAAGCTGTACGACCACGGCGAAATGCTTGCATATGAGGCGATATTCCGGCAATTTTCGACAGAAAAGCTGCCGGTGAAGCCGGGCAGGCTCGGCGTGATCGGTGCAACGCCGCTGAATACGGGGCTGACCCGTGCTGACCGCATCACAGCGGCGCTGAAGGCGGAGGGCTGGGACGAGGTTGTCTGCTTTGGCATGGACAGCGGTCTGGACGGGATCCGACGCGCCTCGGAATGCGCGCATCTGCTTGTGATCTCGCCGTCCGGCATGCAATCGGCGGCGTATCTGCACAAGACCTTCGGCACACCGTTTTCGGTCGGATTTCCGTGCATTCCCGATGCAGCCGCAGAAGCAGCGCGGGCAGTGCGCGGCAGGCGCGTGCTGATTGTGCATCAGCAGTTCGCGGCAAATGCGCTGCGGGAGCTGCTGCGGGACTGCGAGGTCGATGCTGCGACATGGTTCATGCTCGACAAAGCCTATGCGCAGCCGCAGGACTTCCGCATCAGGGGCGAGCAGCAGCTTGCCGGGCTCGCGCAGAATTATGATGTGATCTTTGCGGATGCGGCGCTGAAGCGGGTGCTGCGGGGCTTTTCCGGCGAATGGATCGACTTCCCGCATTTTGCCGTCAGCGGCAGACTGAATTGAGGTGCAGCGGATGAAAACCATGAAGCTGCGCGTATTCGGCATCGTGCAGGGCGTCGGCTTCCGGCCTTTTACGGCGGTGACTGCGCAGAAAATGCACATGACCGGAACCGTTGCGAACAAGGGCTCCTATGTGGAGATTATCGCGCAGGGGTCACCGGAGCAGCTCGAAGCCTTTGCGGATGAGATCCGGAATCACCCGCCGGAGCGGGCGGTCGTGCTCGACCTTGAAGCTGCGGACATCACGAACGAAAATAAACGGATTTACGAAGAATTCTCTATTATCGAAAGCGAAAAAGAGTACGGCGAGATTTTTGTCTCACCGGACATTGCGACCTGCGAGGCATGCCGCACAGAGCTGTTCGATCCGCATAACCGGCGGTATCTGCACCCGTTCATCAACTGCACGCAGTGCGGCCCGCGCCTGACGATTCTCGACACGATGCCGTATGACCGCGAGCGCACGAGCATGCGGCGATTCCCGATGTGCAGAGAATGTGCGGCAGAGTATCATGACCCTGCAACGCGGCGCTATGACGCACAGCCGGTCTGCTGCAATGACTGCGGCCCGCAGGTGCGCATTCTCGGCACAGACCTGACCGGCGGCGATGCGATCACAGCCGTGCGGCGTGCAGTCATGGACGGAAAGATCGCCGCAGTCAAGGGCATCGGCGGATTTCACCTCTGCTGTGATGCGAAGAATCCGGGAGCCGTGAACCGTCTGCGGCAGCTCAAAAAGCGGCCGATGAAGCCCTTTGCCGTGATGATGCGCGGCATGGAAACAGCAGAGCGGGAATGCGTCGTGCAGGACGGGCAGGCTGCGTATCTCAACGGCTGGCAGAAGCCGATCATGCTGCTCGAAAAGCGCGCAGATATGTCGCTTTGCGATATGATCGCGCCGGATAACGAAACAGTCGGCGTCATGCTGCCGTATGCGCCGGTGCAGATGCTGCTGTTCGATTATCCCGACGGCATCGAAATGACCGACTGTTTGGTCATGACAAGCGGAAACGCCCGCGGCGCGCCGATCTGCCGCTGTGATGCCGATGCACAGAGGGAGATCGCGGGCTTCTGCGACCTGATCCTCACGCACGACCGCGACATTCTCATCCGTGCGGACGATTCCGTCTGCGACTGGCTGGACGGCAGGCCGTATATGATCCGGCGGTCACGCGGATTTGCGCCGCTGCCGGTCATGCTGCGCGGGGCAGGGGAGCGGCAGGTGCTTGCAATCGGCGGCGAGCTGAAAAACAGCTTTTGCATTGCGCGGCACGGGATGCTCTACGCCTCGCCCTATGTCGGTGATACAGCCGATCTGCGGACGGTTACGGCTCTGAAGGAGTCAGCGGAGCGCCTCTGCGGGCTGCTCGAAGCGGAGCCGGAGCGGATCGTCTGTGACATGCATCCGCTGTACAATACCGTGACAGTTGCGCAGGAAATCGCGCAGAAACACGGAATTCCGCTGCTTCAGGTGCAGCATCACTACGCGCATATCCTCTCGTGCATGGCGGAGAACGGCTGCACGGAGCGCGTGATCGGGCTGAGCCTGGACGGTACGGGGTACGGCGATGACGGGACGGTCTGGGGCGGCGAGCTGCTGCTCTGTGACCCGCACGGCTTTACCCGCACCGGCAGCGTTGAGCCGTTCATGCAGACCGGCGGCGACCTCTCCGCCAAGGAGGGCTGGCGCATTGCGGCGGCACTTCTGGGGGATGACGCATTTTGCGAATCGCTCGGCATCTGCACGGCACAGGAGGCGCGTGTCATCGGGAATATGGCGCGGCTCGGCGTCAACTCGGTGCGCTCAACGAGCTGCGGCAGGATTTTTGATGCGGTATCTGCGGTGCTGGGCATCCGCCGCGCCTCGACCTTTGAGGGGGAGGCGTCTGTGTCACTGATGACCTCGGCGGAGCGATTTGCAAAGAAAAACGGTGATTCTGCTGCAAAATTGCCGTGCCGTGTCACGGAAAGCGGCGGCTTTGTGACGATGCAGACAACCGAACTGGTGCGGGAGACCGCACAGCGGTATCTTGCGGATCAGAGTGCGGAGCGCTGCGCAGAGCTGGCGTATGCATTTCATGATGCACTTGCGGATATGCTTGTATCTGCTGCTGAAATCATACGCGAGCAGACCGGAATCGGCATCTGCGCGCTGAGCGGCGGTGTCTTTCAGAACCGCCTGCTGACAAAGCTGACATCTGACCGGCTCCGTGCTGCGGGCTTCCGCGTGCTGCGGCACAGCCTGATCCCGCCGAATGACGGCGGCATCTGCATCGGACAGGCAATGTACGGCGTATTCCATGAAGGAGGATGCAGTCTATGATCGGGAAAACCGTGACCGTGACCGTGGACCGTCCGCTCGGAAGCGCGCATCCGGATTATCCGGAGATGATCTATCCGGTCAATTACGGTTATATCGCAGGCATCATGGCGCCGGACGGCGAGGAGCAGGATGCATATATTCTCGGTGTTCCGCATCCGGTGGAGCAGTTCACCGGCAAAATCATCGCGATTGTTCACCGTGCGGATGATATCGAGGAAAAATGGGTGGTCTGTCCGCCCGGACAAACGTATACCAGACAGGAGATCGCGGAGATGATCCGCTTTCAGGAACAGTATTTTCAATCGGAAATCATCATGGAGGTATAAATTATGTGTGTTGGATTATCTGCAAGAGTGGTCAATGTGACAAACGGTACCGCACTGATTGATGCGAACGGAGCGCAGCGTGCGGTCAGCGCCGGCATTCTCGAAGATCTGGAACCGGGCGATTTCGTCATGGTTCATGCAGGCGTCGCAATCGCGAAAATCACTGCCGACGATGAGCAGGAAGCGGACGACGTCATGGAGGAGCTGCTGTGAACGATAGCATGAGAGCTGCCCGCGACATCATCACCTCGTACAGCGGACGGCCGCTGCGGATCATGGAGGTCTGCGGGACACATACGCACGAGATCTTCCGGCTGGGTCTGCGCAAGCTCCTGCCGGAGCAGATCGACCTGATCTCCGGTCCCGGATGTCCGGTCTGTGTGACAGCGGTCGGGTTCATCGACGAGGCATGCTGGCTCGCACTGGAGCAGCACTGCATCATCTGCACCTTCGGCGACCTCATCCGTGTTCCCGGAACGGAAATGAGCCTTGCGGGGGCGCGTGCTAAGGGCGCGGAGGTCAGACCGGTCTATTCGCCGCTGGATGCGGTCGAGCTGGCGCAGAAGAACCCCGGCCGGCAGGTCGTGTTTCTTGCCGTGGGATTTGAAACAACAACCCCCTCGGCATGTCTTGCGGCAAAGCAGGCAAAGGAAGCCGGACTCAAGAATTTCTCGCTGCTGACTGCGAATAAGACCATGCCGAATGCATACAAGGCGCTGGTCGGCGCAGCGGATGCGTTTCTGTATCCGGGGCATGTGAATGCGATCACGGGCAATGCGGTCTGCAAGGAAATGTGCGAAAAATACGGCGTATCGGGTGTCGTTGCGGGATTCACCGCCGGCGAACTGCTGACAGCGCTTGCCGTGACGGTCAGGCTGCTGAGTGAGGGCAAAACGCCCTTCTTCCGCAACTGCTATCCGCGTGTTGTTAAAGATGAGGGCAACCCTGCTGCGATCCGCATGATGAACGAGGTCATGGAGCCCTGCGACAATGAGTGGCGCGGTCTGGGACTGATCCCGCAGTCGGGCATGAAGCTCCGTGCGGAGTATGCCGATTACGATGCGCGGCTGAAGTTCCGCATGCCGGTCATCACCGGAAAACCGAATCCCGCCTGCCGCTGCGGTGAGGTGCTTCAGGGCAAGTGCAAGCCGTCTGACTGCAAGGTGTTCGGCAAGGTCTGCACGCCGCTGCATCCGGTCGGCGCCTGCATGGTCTCGGATGAGGGTGCATGCTCCGCGTATTATCAGTACAGCGGTCTGGTGTGATATACGGAGGGAATCTATGAGACTGGACGGTTTTGGACTGTTTGTGAAGGACATGGGCACCATGATCCGCTTTTACCGCGATGTGCTTGGCTTTGCGATCAAAGAGGCTGAGGATACATCGAATGTCTATCTGGTCAAGGACGGCACGCTGTTTCTGCTCTACGGACGCAGCGATTTCGAGAACATGACCGGCAGGAAATACGAATATGTCAAGGGACTGAACGGGCACTCCGAGCTTGCGCTCTATGTCGATACCTTTGAGGAGGTCGATCTTGCTTATCAGCAGGCGATCGAAAAAGGCGCGGCGTCTGTCCTCGAACCGACAACGGAACCCTGGGGGCAGCGCACCTGCTACATCGCGGACCCTGAAGGGAATCTCATTGAGATCGGCTCATTCAACCGCCCGTTTGACCGGAAGGGTGTATGAGAGAAATATGGAACCGCACGATTATATTGTCAGCGATATTCAGGGCGACTACGCCTTTTTGCAGCAGCTCGATGACAGCAGCGCAGAGCCGTTTCAGGTCGCGCTGGCACTGCTGCCCGCCGGTACCGATACCGGCACAAGGCTCACCGGAATGATGGGCATGTTTGAGATCTCGGAATGACCTGCGGGAAGAATCCGCAGAACAGCATATGAAAACGGAGGGCTGCGTATGAAGACCCGTATCGTATTGCTGCTGCTGACTGTACTGGAAATTCTCGCAGTCTGCGAATTGCAGCGGAACAAGGCAAGAAGCGGCAGAATGCCGGATCAGCGCATGCGCCGGCTGCTTCTGCTCAACCGGCTGTCGGTGGTCACCGGCGCTGCACTGATTACCTCGCTGCTGATCATGACCGCCGGACGGTAACAGCAGCAGAATCCGCAGCCATCAGATTCCGGTCTGCCGGAACGACAAAATAAAAGGAGTATTCTGAACCATGAGTGATAGAACAGTTACGCTTGCGCACGGCGCGGGCGGTACCCAGACAAATGAACTGATCGACAGTGTATTCAAGGCACATTTTTCGAACCC
>CAMNAY010000120.1 GCA_946531975.1 uncultured Ruminococcus sp.
AACACGCGCCGGAGTCTCGATGAGTCCCTCTCTGTCAGGATCCTCTCCGAGCGCGACAAGAATGCCGCGGATGTGTTCTTCGATTGCCTGCTTGTCAATCATTTCAAGTCCTCCATTCTTCCCTGCGCCCTCAGACGCCTCTTGCATTCGGATCCCAGATGAATTTGTGCAGTTGTAATTGCAGCCGGAAATTGCCCATTTGCTGCTCTTTCATGATCTCCACGATCTCAGCGGGTTCGATGCTCCCGAACACCGCACTGAGATACAGCGGACAGTCCGGGCTGTACGCTTCAGCAATTTCCTTTGCACGCAGCACATCCGCCCGCGACCCGCAGACGAATTTTACGCAGTCGGCATCTGCATGCAGCAGCGCGAAATTCTCTGTACACATTTTCTGTTCCATGCCGCTTGACGGCAGCTTGTAGTCCATGGTAAATGCCGCGCCGGAGCCGAGAAACGGGGCAAGCGGCACTGCGCCGTTTGTCTCGATCTCCACGCGCAGCCCCATCTGTACGAGCTGTGCGATGACTGCGGCGATATCCTTTTGCAGCAGCGGCTCGCCGCCTGTCAGCGTGACGTTCCGCACGCCCTGTGCCTGCGCATCCGCCGCGATCTGTGTCAGGTCATGCAGCGTCACTCCCCGGTGCGGCGCATCCTGTCCGCAGGCCCACGCGGTATCGCACCACGCGCAGCGCAGATTGCAGCCGGCAAACCGCAGGAACAGCGCCAGCTCTCCGGCGCAGCGTCCCTCGCCGTTGATGCTGATGAAATGCTCCACCAATCTGAATGTACCGCTCATCTCACACCTCATAGCTCGCGCAGTTATCGGGTGTCTCGTAGACCGTCACACGCAGAACGGGCAGACCCTCTGCGGACAGCTCCTCAAAGAATGCCCTGGCAAAATTCTCGGCTGTGGGGCGATAGGGCACCTCGATCAGCCGGAACTGCTCATCCTGCAGCGCACTGAGCGTTGCTGTCTTCAGCGAACCGGTTTCATAGATCAGCGCGTGATCGTAGAAATCCGCGAGCGCACGGACGGCTGCCTTCAGATCGCCGAAATCAATGACCATGCCGCGTTTTTCGCCGGCTGTCTGAAGCTGCTCTGCGCCTGCCTCGACCTCGATGACCCAGCGGTGCCCGTGCAGGTTCGCGCATTTGCCCTGATATCCGGCGAGAAAATGCGCACTGTCAAATGCAGCCGATGTTTTCAGTTTATACATTTGAATTCTCCCATAAAAATACTCCCGCCCGCAATGCAGACAGGAGTACACCATATACCTCTGATTCTGCCCTAGTTTTGTTTTTCGACAGGATGGTGCAAGCGAACTGTCGGCGGCTGATCTGCCGCATATAAAGTATACCACAACTGCACGGAAAAGTCAAGCATTCGCGCAAATAAGCACCGGCTCCGCAGCAGAAACCGCGGAGCCGGCATACCATTTACTGATAAATGTACTTATACTCGAAGAAAGTCTTCTTGTAGCTGCTTCCCATCTGATTGATTGCGCCGTTCAAAACGACCACATCAGCAATATTGATCGTGCCGTCGAGGTTGACGTCGGCACGCATCTTCTGCTCCGGTGTCAGCGTAATGAGATGCACAGATGCCTTCTGGATCATCGCAGAATCGGCAGAGGTAAACTTGCCGTCCTTGTTCACATCACCGAGCTGATACAGATCATATGCCGCAATTCCGGTCTGATAGGTTTTATCGAGGTCAGCGACCATCCACTTATACTCATGATCAGAAAAGACCGCATCCGAACGCATAAAATATCCGTAATATTTCGTCGGTCTGTCATCCCATGTCGTATCCACATGATAATAGTTGCCTGCAATCTTCACCACATTCCATTCATGGCCGTAAATACCGGTAAAGGGAGGACCGGCAGCCACATGGCATTCCACACCTGCGGCATCCATCAGCAGCTTATACGCGCCCGCATAGCCGGCACAAACTGCATAGAACTTACCGTCACCTTTCTGGTGCAGGAACGGACCCCAAGCCTCATGTGCCGCAGTAGTTGATGTAGAGTGATACAAATCATAATCATACACAACATGATCTGTCAGCCAGTCGTGCAGCTTGCGTGCCTTCACAATATCGGAATCCGTTGTGAGGGTCTGCGTCCGGACAATATAATTGACCTCCGCAGTGATATATGCATTCAGGATCGGAACCTTTTTCAGATTGCTGTAACCGGCGTCTGTCTGTCTGAGGTATTCCCAGACCTTACTGTGCAGAATCGGCTGACCGGTCTTCGGGTTATAGGTGATGATCTGCTGATTATTGATATAGGCAAGGTGATCGCATTCCGTAAAAACATCCGGTCTGAACAGCGTGTTGTTCCAGTTCACACTGTAAAGCCCGTCGCAGTTCCGGAATGCACCGGTTCCGAAAGATTCCACGGATGAAGGGATCGTCAAAGAAGCAAGTCCGCAGTTACTGAATGCATCATTGCCGATTTTTTTCACAGTATTCGGGATGCTCACCAGATTCAGATTCTTTTCATCGTGAAACGCGTTCACGCCGATCTCTGTCACCGGAACCGTAACGGTAAAGCTCTGATTATTAAAATCCTTTCCGCTGACCGTGACCTCCCGCGGTATGACGAAGGTCTTTCCTTTGGTAATCTTGGAGCTGGTAACGCCATAGATCTGAGCCTTGGTTGCGTTCGACTTTCCGTTCTTCACATAACAGCTGTCCAGCCGGACTGTAAATGTGCCGGTCGAATCCGTGTAAGTTGCATAGCTGTCCCACGCAGAAGCAGTGAGCGCGGTCTCCGGCGCTGCCATTGAGAAGAAGCTGCCCGCAGGTGCAGTCAGTCCGCCGGCAAGCAGTGCAAGGCTTGCAAATGATGCCGCAATTTTGGTACAAATTTTCTTTTTCATTTTTTCTCCTTTTTTGGTACATTGATAGTTGAGATGTTGGATCATAGAATGGCGAATCAAAAATTCCGATGCCGTATGCCAGATTTTTGGTGTACAGACGATGCAGCAGGGCTGCGGGGTTCCTCCTTTCCTCATACGAACCGGTCTCCCGATCCGTATTCCACGATCAGCGTTCCGCTGATTTCTCAGCGCCTTCCTATTATAACACATTTCGCAAGATAATTCAATAGTTGATAAAAAATCATCAGGCGCAGTTATTCATGCCAGTAGTCATTCAGGAAACGGATGCGTGTTTCAAGCCAGTCACCGAGCCGTTCCGATGCAGCTTTCTGCGTTTTACACTTCGCAGAAGGCTGCGACAGCTCTTTCGCAATGCCGTGATCGTTCGTGCTGACGCCCCAGCGCTTGTCGTTTCGCACGAACGCTTCCTGATAATTCTCTGTATCCGCCTGCAAAGACTGAAGCGCACGCGTAAATACACCGTCATCATATGCCGCCGTCCATTTCTCACGGATCAGCGCCTGAAACCAGTCCTCGTACATCAGCACGGCAAGCCACGGATTGATCGTTTCATACGCCACGCCGTTGACCTCCGGCACGATATTTGCAGCATAAAAGCCGGTTCCGTCGGTACACCGCGCTTTGTTTCCCAGTCCTGAATCAAAATCCCACGGTGCCTCAAAGGTCAGCTTTCTGCTGCCGCCCTCACCAAAATCAACATCCATGTAGAAGCTTGACCAGTAGATATCCGCATCACAGGTCAGCTCTGCAACCAGATAGGCATCGGCAAGCGACTGCGTATCGACAACCGCTTCGACCGCCTGCTGCGGAGTCAGCTCCGGCGCCTCGATCAGCTCCGCATAGTTTTCATCAAACCGGTATGCCTTATGATCGTATGCAGCCGCATACAGAATGCGGTACACGCTGTTCACATAATTTTCGATGAAATCATGCTGTTCCTGCGAATTGATCTCGCTTTTGACCGTAATTCCGACGTCGATCACAGGGTCATGATCATTTTTCGGCTGGCAGCAGATCGTTCTGTCTCCGCCCCCTTCCCCGTCAAAGGGCTTGAGCGGCGCATTGTCCGCATAATCTGCATAAAACTGATGCAGCGGGTCCTCGTTATAATAATAGCCGTCAAATTCCAGAAAATAGCCGATATCGGTACCGGTCTGATCCGGTTCCGGCTCCGTGATGCTGATGCGGTTCGCATTGACCTGCTGATACTCCGTCAGCAGGTATACGCCGTAATATTCACCGTTGATTGCCAGCTCAACAAACGCCGCATCCGCTGCGTACAATCCGTCCGGCTCAAGGATTTCCCGCGCCATTTGCAGCGCGGTTTTGCTCCGCTGCATGGAAAGATCCTTGAATTCGGACAACAGTACCCAGTTCTTCATCTCAGCACCGTCATTCAGCCCCAGCAGATTCTGCTTTTCTGCGAATTTGATCCGAAGCGACTTTTTGTCATACGTTGTCGTCCAGTTTCCGCGCACCTTGACATCCGCTTCTGCCGCATTGAGCAGCACCTTCTGATCGGTGTCAGTCAGCGTGACATTGCAGGTCTCATAATACGGTGCCGGCGGCATTTTATAGCCCGGTGTCCAGCTCGCGATCATCTTTGCAACATGCGGTGCAACCGGCTTCGTGAAAAAGTCCAGTGCATCGGCGCCCTGCTTCTTTGTCTGAAGCGACAGCACCGGCAGAACAGTCGGCACCACAGACTGCCCCGATGTCTCAGAACTGACGGTTTCTGCGGAATCTCTGCGCTCTTCCGGTGCAGAGGATCCGGATGAACCGGATGCACAGCCGGTCAGCAGACAGCCGGCAAGCAGCAGCGGCACTGTCCGGCGGAGGACGCGATTCAAATTGAGTGAAAAAGCGGAATGCGGCATAATAGCCCTCCTGTCTTTTTTCGTATGAAATTGATTCTGTTTTATATTATAGCAGATTGTCCGGTTAAACGCAAGCTTTTGCCGAAAAAAGCGTCCGCCAGCTGTCAGATAATTGTTGACAATCCAGATGTTCATACGGATCATAACAAAAAAGCCGGACAGCATCCGCAGAAGGACACTGTCCGGCTTGAATCATTCCCGATCCTGTGCAGCTTTTTGCTTTCCGAGCAGACAGAACGCCGCGGAGCCGAGTGCCGAGAGCAGCACAGAAAGCAGTCCGAAGCGCAGCCGCACCAGCAGCAGCTTCTCCTCATAGGCAGCAGCCTGAATCTGTGCCGTGTCTGCAAAAGACAGTCCGGCTTCTAAAAGCAGTTTTTCTGCATTCCGCTCCTTCCGGTTCATACGGACACGGATGCGGTCAGCATCGCGAAGCTGCGCCGCCGAGCCGTACATAACCGCGAACGGCAGATCGTCCGGCAGGCTGTCACTCAGCGCCGCATTCAGCTCGGTCTCCTCCCCGTCGAGCCTGCAAGTCATCTGTGCAGCACGGGTGTCGTTCCGGCTGACGAGCGAAAGCGCCGCCTGATTCATCCAGACCGTGTGGGATGCGCCGCCCGCCTCGATGCCGAAGCAGTCAGAGAGGTACTGCGCCGAAAGCAGAACGACCTCCACGCTGCCGCTGTCCGTTTCGAGAAGCTTCGTACACTGCGGACTGTACGCCGTGATCTCCTGCATCATTCCGGTCTTCTCCAGCGCAGTGCTCTGACTGCCCGTGAACATGCAGACATATTCTGTCTGCTGCGCAAGCGAATGCGCATAGCGCACAGCATACCGGACACAGATTCCTGCGAGAACAGCCGCAAGCATTCCGAGCAGCAGTGCCATTTTGAAGGCATCGTACATCCGCAGCAGCCGCATCATCCGCTGCATTTTGTTCATGCATTTCCTCTCTTTCTGTGCCGGAAGACGAAGTATCCGCAGAGCAGTGCGATTCCGCCGCCGATCGCCGCCATAATGCCGTACCAGTGATTGGATTTGACCGGTTGGGGTTCTGTTTTCCGCTCGGAAAACGGCGATTTGATATTCAGC
>CAMNAY010000121.1 GCA_946531975.1 uncultured Ruminococcus sp.
AGTAGCGCAGGAAATACCACGAGGAGCCCGCCCACTGCGGCATGGTATCGGTCTCGCGCTTTGCCTTGCCGCCGCACTTGGGGCAGGTGCAGTTCACGAACGAATCCAGTTTTGCGAGCGGCGATTCGCCGTCGGTGCCCGGCTCGAAGTTCTCGACGGGCGGCAGTCTCAGCGGCAGCTCCTCATACGGAACCGCAACGATGCCGCAGTCCGGGCAGTGTACCAGCGGAATCGGCTCACCCCAGTATCTCTGGCGGTTGAACGCCCAGTCCTTCATCTTGTACTGCACGCCTGCTTCGCCGCAGCCCTTTTCTTCGAGCACGGTCAGCACCTTCGCGATCGAATCCTTCTTGTTGGTCAGACCGTTGAGCGCGCCGGAATTGACCATTTCGCCGTCGCCGGTATAGGCTTCCTTCTCAATATCGCCGCCCTTGATGACCTCGATGATGTCGATGCCGAATTTCTTTGCGAATTCGTAGTCTCTCTGGTCATGTGCCGGAACAGCCATGATCGCGCCGGTGCCGTAGCCCATCATGACATAGTCGGAGATGTAGATCGGGATTTCCTTGCCGGTCAGCGGATTGACCGCAGTCAGTCCCTCGATCTTCACGCCGGTCTTGTCCTTGACAAGCTGTGTGCGCTCGAACTCGGTTTTCTTTGCGCATTCTGCCTTATAGGCATCGAGTGCATCAATGTTCGCGATCGAATCGCGGTACTTCTGGATCATCGGATGCTCCGGCGCCATGACCATGAAGGTCACGCCGTAGAGCGTATCGGGTCTTGTGGTATAGATCCGGAGCTGCTCGTCCTGCTCCTTGATCCTGAAGTTGACGAATGCACCGGTCGATTTGCCGATCCAGTTCTGCTGCTGCAATTTGATATTCGGGAGATAATCGACGGTCTCCAGACCTTCGAGCAGCTTGTCGGCATATTCGGTGATGCGGAGATACCAGACCTCCTTGGTCTTCTGGACGATATCGCTGTGGCAGACATCGCACTTGCCGCCCTGCGAATCCTCATTCGAGAGAACGACCTTGCAGGAGGGGCAGTAGTTGACCAGAGTCTTATCGCGGAATACCAGACCGTGCTCAAACATCTTCAGGAAGATCCACTGCGTCCACTTGTAGTAGCCCTCATCGGTGGTATCCACAACGCGGGACCAGTCGAAGGAGAAGCCGACGCGCTTGAGCTGACCGGTGAACTTTTTGATGTTCTCGTCCGTAACCTGTCTGGGGTGGACACCGGTCTTGATCGCAGTGTTTTCCGTCGGCAGACCGTAGGCATCAAAGCCGATCGGGAACAGGACATTGTAGCCCTGCATTCTGCGCTTTCTGCTGACGACCTCCAGACCGGAATACGCTTTGATATGGCCGACATGCATACCGTGACCGGACGGATACGGGAACTCGACCAGCGCATAGAACTTCGGCAGTGTATAGTCATTCTTTGCGCGGAAGGTCTCATGCTCCTCCCAGTACGCCTGCCATTTTTTCTCGATTTCAGAGAACTGATATTCCTGCATTTTGAAAAAAACCTCACTTTCAGGATGAAATGATCTTGTCACTCAAATACTGTATATTCAGGACGGATCGTTGAAATGCGCCCGCACATCCTTATGGAATGCCAGCACACATGCTGCAAGCATGTCGATCACGCCCTCGATTGCATAGATCAGATATTGATTCAAGCCGATGAGCCGCAGATTATTCGCCATATTGGTGCATGCGACCAGCATCAGCACGATCGCGATTGCCAGATTGGAATACTTCAGCCCGACCAGAGCGCAGTACAGCGCTGCCAGACCGATCGCAAGCGGCTTCAGACTTCCGCCGAGAATCATAAAATTGAACACCGGCTTGATGCACATGTAAGCCGCAATGGCGACGCTGATCAGCTGTCCGGGGCTGCGCGGAAAGCTGAAATCCGGCTTCAGACCGTCACTCATGCGTTGTCACCGTCAATCAGCAGGTGCGAGATATCGACCTGCTCACCGTCTGCCCAGAGATGCTCCAGACTGTATTCCTCTCTGGTCTGCGGATAGAACACATGCACGACGATGTCATTGTAATCCAGCACAATCCAGTTTGCGGCTCTGACGCCCTCGACGCCCCGCGGCTCGATGCCGAGCTGACCGAGCTGAAAATCGACTTCATCTGCCAGCGACTTGACCTGCGTGGTACTCGTACCGGTCGCGATGACAAAATAATCCGCGATAATCGAAAGATTGGTGATGCCGATGACCTTGATATCAACAGCCTTCTTGCTGTCGAGAATTTTCACGATCTTTTCGAGCTTTTCCTGTGTTGTCATAGGTGAACCTCCTTTATTTTGGGCTGATCTCATGTACGGGAGCCTGATGCAGACTCCCTGTGATTATCTTCCGTCAAATACGTCGCCGTCGGTGATGCGCTGCACATCCGTGCAGTCGCTGTCATAGCCGGTTTCGCCTGCCGCCAGCTCCCTGACGGGCAGCTCTGCGGCTGCAGGCTCATGCGGACGGAAATACTGATTCAGCATCTGTGCAGCCGCCTGCGCATGAATGCTCCAGACGGAATATGCGGTGCCGTCCGCGGCGGTAAAGGTGCAGCCTTCGCCCGGCAGCAGATGCATTGTGATCTGTCCGGGGTCGGTCTGCTTCGTGAAATCCGCAAGCTTGCGCATCTCATCCGCTGTCAGATCGGAGGAAAGCAGCTGCTCCTGCCGGATCGTATACAGACAATGCATCAGCTTCAGCGTGCTGAGCTGTCCGAGCTGCTGTACCGCAGCCGCAAGAAAGATGCGCTGTGCCTTGAGCCGTCCGATATCGCCCTCTGCGTAGCCGCGCCGGAAGCGCAGCAGCCATTCTGCCTGTTCGCCGGAGAGCGTCTGTTTTCCCGCCGGAATGATCTTTCCGGCTTCAAATTCAATTTCATACGGCATATCGACCTGCACGCCGCCGATCAGATCGACCATGCGCGCAATATCGCCGCAGCCGGTCGTCACACAGCGATCCACCGGCAGCAGCAGGCTCTGCGATACGCAGTCGGCAGTGCGCTGAACCGGTGATTTCTGCGGGTCACCGCGGGAATAGACGCTGTTGATCTTTCCCGCTGCAAAATCGGTATAATCGGGCACATAGCAGTCTCTCGGAATCTGCAAAATCCGGATCTCATGCCCTGCCAGATCGAACAGCAGCAGCAGAATGACATCCGTGTTGGAGCGGGATTCATCCAGCCCCAGAAGCAGCACTGTAAACTGCCCCTCCTGAAGCTGCTCCAGCGCCAGTCCGTCGTCTGCGGGCGCTGTCACAGCCGGAAGCGCGTCTGTGCTCTGCTCCGGCACTGCGGCAATCTGCACCGGCAGCGTACCGGAATATGCGGCTTCTGCTCCGCCCGCAAAGGGCTGCCAGCGGCGGAGTCCGCGAAGGACGATTGCCGCACTGAGCAGAACCGCTGCAAGGATCAGAAAGACGGCGCCGTGCCGCCTGATTCCAATGTGCATTCTGAATGTTCTCCTTTATTCTGAGAATTTCATTTGCACATCCTGTATTTTCTCTGCTTATTTTTTAGACTTCTGCTCCGCCTTCTGTGCCGCACGTTCGAGGTAATAATTATACGCCTCAACGGTCGAAACCGGCAGCGGTGTCCCCTTCTTCAGCACGCTCTCGATTGCATACTCAAACGCGCAGAGCAGTGCCTTATCCAGATCGTTCTGTGCCATCTTGCGGAATCTGTCCACGTCGCGGTAGGTACGGTCAGCAGAGATGAGATCCGCCATATAGACGATCTCCTCCAGTCTTGTCATATTCGCATGACCGACCGTATGCCAGCGGGCTGCGCTCAGCACCTCGGCATCCTCAATTCCCAGCTCCGCGTGCATATATGCAGCCGCGGCAATGCCGTGCCAGACGGGTTTGCAGCGCCATTCGGTTCCGCTGACCGGGAACGGTCCGCTCCGCATCAGCGCCTCCTGCTCCGGAAACGGCAGTTCCTTGCAGCAGTCATGCAGCAGACCGGCGAGATAGGCTCTTGCGGGGTCTGCGCCCCAGCGCTCCGCCAGCATATGCGAGGCTCTTGCGACATTGACTGAATGGGTAAACCGTTTCTTGGAAAGCCGCGCCTTCAGCAGCGCGGTCAGTGTGCGCACCTGCTCATTCTGCTCCGCTTTGCCCACTGTTTTCACACTCCTGTTCTGTCCGGTAAAGATGATTCTCACAAATATATTGTACTACATTTTCCGGCAAAAGGCAAGAGCATTCTTCATGATTCCGCAGTTTTTCGCGAATTTCCGTCGAAGACGCAGGGAATGCGGCGGCACGCAGCACGCGGATTTCCGCCCCCGGCACGGCTGCCTGAAGCTTCTCCGCCTTGCTGAGCAGCTCCGGAAGATCCCCGATCTCACGGGAAACGGCACAGACACCGGCAAGCTGTAAGATCTCCTGCCAGCAGTACCACTGATCGAAGGTCAGAAGCATGTCGCTCCCGATCATCAGCGTCCAGTCCGTTTCCGGATGCGCTTCCGTCAGTGCGCGCAGGGTCTCCACCGTATAGCTTTTCCCGTTTTTCCGGATTTCATAATCGGAAACCGCCATCCACGGATATTTCTTTGCGGCGATCCTGCACAGTTCCATTCTGTGTTCGGCGGGCGCATATTCCGCAGTGCTTTTATGCGGTGCGGAACCGGCGGGCATCAGCAGAACGCCGTCGAGCTTCAGTCCGCGCTTCACCGCTGCTGCCAGATGCAGATGCCCGTTGTGAATCGGATTGAAGCTGCCGCCGAACAGACCGATCCGGCGCCTCATTTTTTCTTCTTCTGATCGACAAGCTGAATGACCGGCTTTTTCGGGTGTGCCTTGTACAGCACAAAGCGGTTGCCGATCGCGCAGACGACCTCTGCGCCGGTCTCTCCTGCGAGCAGCTCCGCAGCTTCTCTTGCGGAAAATTCGCAGGTTTCAAGGACATGTCCCTTGATAAGCTCGCGCTTGAGGAGTGCATCGGCAGCCTGCTTGGTCAGCTGCTCGCTCATGCCGCCCTTGCCGACGGTGAGAATGCTCTCCAGTTGATTCGCCATACCGCGCAGCTGTGCGCGCTGTTTACTGGTCAGCATAGCCAGTCTCCTTTCCCATTTCAGGAATCCCATTGCGGTGCTGTTTTGCGCCGCGCTGATCGGTCAGTGTGATGCCGATGCATCCCGCAGCCATGCGGCTGCCTGCACCAGTGCATTGCGGCGGTGTGAAACCGCATTCTTTTCTTCGGCAGGGACCTCTGCAAAGCTGCGTCCCTGATAGCCGAACACCGGATCATAGCCAAAGCCGTTGCTTCCGCGTGCTTCCCGGAGGATTTCGCCTTCGACTCTGCCCTCAAACAGATGCGCCTGTCCGTCCGGTGCAATCAGGCACATGACGCACGCAAAATGTGCCCCGCGCTGTCCGTCCGGTACATCCTTCATCGCATCAAGCATCTTGGCACAGCGGTCCGCATCGGTTGCGTTTTCGCCTGCCCAGCGGTGGGAATACACCCCCGGCTCGCCGTTCAGCGCATCGACAGAAAGTCCGCTGTCATCGGCAAGCACCCAGCCTGCCATACCGCGTGCCTGCATCTCTGCGAAGATTGCCTCCGCCTTGAGCTTTGCATTCTCCGCAAAGGTTGTACCGGTCTCATCCACATCGAGGAAGATCCCCGCCTCGGACTGTGATACAACGGTAAGGTCCGTATCTGCGAGGATCTCGCGAATCTCACGCAGCTTGTTTTTGTTGTTGGTCGCAAGAATGAGCTGTGCCATAGTCTGTCCCTCCGGCGGTTATTTCTTTCTGCGGAAGAATCCGAAGAAACCGCGCTTCTTGGGTGCTTCTTCCTCCTGCGGTTCCGGCTGTTCCTCTGCCGGAGATGCTGTTTCTT
>CAMNAY010000122.1 GCA_946531975.1 uncultured Ruminococcus sp.
GAAAGCTCGGCAGAGCCACGGATCACAGAAAGGCGATGCTGCGCGGCATGGTGACTTATCTGCTTGAGAACGGTCAGATCGAGACGACCGTCACCAGAGCGAAAGAAGTCCGCTCGATGGCAGAGAAGATGATCACCATTGCAAAGGGGATTTCCGGTGAAAATACCGCTGCGGATCTCCACTGCAAGCGTCAGGTTTTCGCATACGTCACCAAAGAGTCCGTTGCGAAAAAGCTGTTCGACGAAATCGCACCCCGTTATGCAGAGCGCAACGGCGGCTACACCAAGATTGTGAAGATTGGTCCGCGCCGCGGCGATGCAGCTGAGATGGCTATTATCCAGCTCGTGTAATAACGAAATTACAGTCAGAAATGTCCCCTGTACGGATTGTACAGGGGACGTTTTGCATTCTGCATAAATCTGAAACGGAAACTTTGTGCGATTCGCCGTATGCAACTGCGCCGAAGCTGTGATATAATAAAAGTATCTTGACCAAAGGAGTGAGCGGAGATGAAAACACTGCTGAAAAACGGAACGGTTCTGAATGTATTTACCGGTGAGCTGCTGCGCGAAAATGTGCTGATCGCGGATGAGATCGTGCTGGGCGTCGGTGATTATACAGAGGCGGACGCTGACCGGACGGAGGATGTGCAGGGCTGTGTGCTGATCCCCGGACTGATCGACGGGCATATTCATATCGAAAGCACAATGCTGACTCCGGCAGAGCTCGCGAAGATCGCGCTTGTTCACGGAACGACTGCAATCGTTGCAGACCCGCATGAAATTGCGAATGTCTGCGGTACGACCGGTATTGATTTCATGCTCTCGATGAGTGAGAACCTGCCGATGCATGTGTATATCATGCTGCCCTCGTGTGTACCGGCAATGCCGCTGGATGAATCGGGTGCAGAGCTGCTCAGCCGCGATCTCACGCCGTATTTTTCGCATCCGCGTGTGCCGGGGCTTGCAGAAATGATGAATTATCCGGGCGTCCTTGCCAGTGCAGATTATGTCATGGACAAGCTTGCGGCGGCAAAAGCTGCGGGCAAGGTGATTGACGGACACGCGCCGCTGCTGACGGGTCATGATCTTGACCGCTATATTGCGGCAGGAATTCAGTCCGATCATGAAACCTCCTCCGCGGAGGAAGCCTTGGAGCGCGTCCGCAAGGGACAGTGGCTGATGATTCGGCAGGGGACTGCTGCGAGAAATCTCGAAGCGCTGCTGCCGATGTTTGATGAGCCCTACTGCCGCCGCTGCCTGCTTGTGACGGATGACAAACATCCCGCGGATCTGATGAAGGACGGACATATCGACCATATGATCCGCATGGCGGTGCGCGCCGGAAAGGATGCAGTAACCTGTGTGCGCATGGCAACGATTCAGGCGGCGCAGTGCTTTGGGCTGCTGCGCGTCGGCGCGATTGCGCCGGGCTACCGTGCGGATATTCTGGTGCTGCGTGATCTGGAACAGGTCGATGTACGCGATGTGTACAGCGCCGGAAAGCGCGTTGTGCAGGACGGTGTCTGCCTTGCGTTTGCTGCACCGGATTATCATGAACCGCGCTGGGCGTCGGTGCTGGACTCGTTCCATGTCGATCCGCTCAAGCCTGCGGATTTTGTGATCGAGCCTGTCAGCGGAAAATGCCGTGCGATCGGCGTGCATGCGGGTACGCTGCTGACGGATGCGGTGACGGTTGAGCCGGACTTCTCCGTCTGCAACGGTGTCTCTGTGCAGAATGATCTGCTGAAGCTTGCGGTCGTCGAGCGGCACCGCCGGACCGGTCACCGCGGGCTCGGTTTCATTCAGGGCATCGGGCTGAAGCGCGGTGCGATCGCGGCATCTGTATCGCATGACGCGCACAATCTTATTGTGATCGGTACAAACGAAGCGGATATGGCGGCTGCTGCAAACCGTGTGCGGGAGCTGCGCGGCGGAAGTGTCGCAGCAGCGGACGGGCAGATCCTTGCCGAGCTGCCGCTCCCGATCGCCGGACTGATGAGCGGCGCTGATGCGGCGACCGTCGCTGAGCAGAACCGGATTCTGAATGAGACCGTGCATCAAATGGGTGTGCCGGAGGATATTTCGCCGTTTATGAATATGGCGTTTGTCTCGCTGACGGTAATCCCGCATCTCAAAATGACGACATTCGGATTGTGTGATGTTGCAACGCAGACCATTCTGCCGCTTGCTGCGGAAAAATAAACATACAAAACCGCAAAAATGAGAGATAATATATCATTGAAACTTGAATATATGTATGGTATGATGAAACTGGTATGATGTACATACCGTCGCATTTCGCAGCCATTTAGGGGGAAAAAACATGAAAAAGAATCAGACTCGAAAGCGGATGCTTTCCTTCGCAGCAGCTGCTTCCTTGCTTGGGGCACTCTGCGGTGCATACCCGATTTCTGTTTTCGCCGATCAGACCGGTCTGACAGCCGATCTCGACGGAAACGGCAGAATCAATGCAGCCGATCTGACCGTGATGAAGCAGGCGCTGCTGAATTCCCGCACACTGAGCGGACTTCAGCAGCTTCAGGCGGATGTCAATGCAGACGGGGCGGTCAATATCAGCGATGCGGTGATGCTGACAAAGTATCTCATTGCGGACATTACCGAATTTCCCGCAGGCATAAGCGTGACCTACCATGAGGAGCTCGAACCGCTCATCTACTTCGCAGTTGACGCGGAATGCTATGACGGCTGGGAGGAAACCACAAACGAGGGCTTCGCCGGCAGCGCATACTGGAATTTCAACAACGTGATCGGCAGCTATGTCAACTGGACGGTCGATGTACCGGCGGCAGGCAATTATAAGGTGACATTCCGCTATGCAAACGGCGGCACCGAAACGGACAGCCGTCCGTGTCAGGTCTCTGTGAACGGTGCAGCAGAGTCCGTCAATGTCAGCTATCCGTACACCGGCGCTTGGACAGAATGGAAGGAAGTCTCGGTCGTTGTGACGCTGAATGCCGGGAAGAATACGATCAAGGCGACATCGTCCGGCAGCGGCGGCGGTCCGAACATGGACTACATTGAGCTGGAACAGACCGATGAACCGGCAACACCGACGCAGAAGCAGCCGAGACCCGGCGCGCTTCGTGTGGAAAAACTCGACCGCGGCGTGATTGCATCCGCAACCAAGAGCGGCATGCTCGTGAGCTGGCGCATTCTCGGTGAGGATGATGAGAACACGCGCTATGAGGTCTACAAGAACGGGCAGAAGCCTGCAATTTATACCGGAACAGTCAAGGATGCGAGCTGTTATCTGGATGCGTCCGGCAAGACAACCGATGTCTATACCGTTGACGTCTATCAGGGCGGCACCTGCACCGAGTTTGCCTGCACTGCGCAGAATCTCACGCAGTATGAGGGCGGCAATTACCAGAGCGGCGCCTATTTCGATATTCCGATGACACCTCCCGCAGGCGGTACGACACCCGACGGCGTGGCGTATACCTACACGCCGAATGACTGCTCGGTCGGTGACGCGGACGGCGACGGTCAGTATGAGCTGTTCGTGAAATGGGATCCCTCCAATTCGCACGACAATGCAGATGCGGGCTATACCGGTCCGGTCGTGATCGACTGCTACAAGCTGAACGGCACCCGTCTCTGGCGCATCAATCTCGGTATCAATATCCGCGCAGGTGCGCATTATACACAGTTCATGGTCTATGATTTCGACGGCGACAACTGTGCTGAGATGATCTGCAAGACCGCTGACGGCACAACGGACGGCACCGGCAAGGTCATCGGCGATGCCAAAGCGGATTACCGCGATTCGACCCAGATGAAGCTGCGTGACGGATCCTATGCGCCGAGCGGCAGAATCATATCCGGTCCGGAATATCTCACACTGTTTGACGGCAAGACCGGTGCCGCACTGGATACGGTGAACTATGTCCCCGGCAGAGGGAATGTCGGCGACTGGGGTGACACATGGGGCAACCGTGTGGATCGTATGACGGGCTGTGTGGCATATCTCGGCGGCAGCGGTGAGAATGCTTCGGCAGTATTCGGCCGCGGCTATTATACCCGCCTGACGCTGACGGCGTGGGATGTGCAGAACAGAAAGCTCGTGCAGCGCTGGGCATTCGATACCGGCAATACTGCCTCGACACCGGGCTACGGCGACGGCAACCACCACTGCCTTGCAGCCGATGTTGACAGCGATGGCAAGCAGGAAGTTGTCTGCGGTTCGGCTGTGATAGATGACACAGGCAAGCTGCTCTACACGACCGGCAATGCACACGGCGACGCCATTCATATCGGCGACTTTGTTCCGTCAAATCCCGGTCTGGAAATCTTCCAGTGCCTTGAGGATGAGAAGCATCCGAACGGCAAAGCGATCAATTTCGGTGTCGAGCTCCGCGATGCAAAGACGGGCAAGGCGCTCTTCCGTGAGACGGCGGGCGGCGATACCGGCAGATGCATAGCCGACAACATCGTTCCGGGCAATCAGGGCGCAGAAATGGTCGGCTCGCACAATGCGGTCGTCTACGACTGCGTGACGGGCAGCAAGATCTGCGACTGGAGTGCAATCACCAAATGGGGACAGAATTCTGTCGTATACTGGGACGGCGACCTTGAGCGCGAGGTGCTGGACCGCACAATGGTGGATAAATACGGCGTCGGCAGAATCTTCAGCGGTCAGGGCGTCGGCTACAACAATTACAGCAAGGCGAATGCTTGCCTGACCTGCGACCTGTTCGGCGACTGGCGCGAGGAGATGATCTTCCCGCTCGGCGACGGCAGCGGCGTCCGCGTCTACTCAACGACCTATGCGACCGATTACGGCATCGTTTCGCTGATGCACAACCCGCAGTACCGTGTGCAGGTTGCGGCGCAGAATAACGGCTACAATCAGCCGCCGCATCTGGATTACTTCCTCGGCACCGGGTTTGACATTCCGGCAAATCCGGCAGTGTATACGACCGAGTGAGATCCGGTTCGCGTACAGGCAGACGAGATGATATCACCAGCAGCCCGATCCGGCATTCCGGTAATCGGGCTGCTGATTTTTGCAGGAGCGTTTGCGCTGGGCACTCATTATGCGTCATATATTCCTTCCGGGACTTTTTCTTGCTGTCCCCATTGAACTTTTCAGAGAAATATGCTATTAAGCGAGCGGTTTATTGCGGCAAGACAGATCTAGCAGAAAAGCACGCTATATTGCCAAAATCAGTTCGGATAGGCAAATCAGCTTATTCAATTTCAATGTAGTTTTCAGCCAAATAGTTGACCAATAGTTGCCCAAACTACAACAAGACAAGCGAATATATCACAACACGCCCGTCAAGTGCTTTTTGGCGGCGCGTTGTTCAATAAGTGTCTTTTGATGAAAATCGGATGGTCAATATATGGGCGGCTGAGTCGAAAATGGACAAAGAACTCTGCCGCTCACATGAAAATGGCGTAAGTGCAGCCGGAATGCTGAACTCATCAGACTGTGGCGCCTAAATGATGGTTATGCTGCCGCAACTTCAGAACGGTTTTGCCACCTATTGCATATTCGAGCGATGAGTCATTTTTATCCCGCACCTTTTCTTCGGGCAAGCTCATCTGTCTGCTTTTCCAGTAATTCTTCCAGATAGTATTCCAGTCTGCCTTTATTTCAAAGAGGCGATATATTACTAGATGAACCTGCCCGAACACCTTATGAACAATTCAAAACCGCAAAATACCGATCTTGCTGTCATCTTCACAAGCCTGTTCCGTTATCATGACCGGAGCGGGCTTCATTTTTTCCTGATCAAGTGATCTATCTTTGCATAAACCTTGAAAACGTTGCTGAGTTATGCTATAA
>CAMNAY010000123.1 GCA_946531975.1 uncultured Ruminococcus sp.
CGCAGAATTCGCCCTTGCTGACGGAGAAATCCAGTCCGCGCAGAACATCCTGCCGCGTATCACCGCTGCCGAAGCTCTTTTTGAGCCCCCGCACCTCTAAAAATAACCTTTCTGCTTCGCTCATATTGCCCTCCTTACAGTTCAATAGTTGAGCATATGTTCAACTAATAGCCGCATTGCGCCGCATCCGAAAGGCTTTGCCAAGCCCCTCTCCGCGGCATAGTCTGTGATGCTGACATCGGCCGGACTGCTTCCTGCTCGCGCAGTAAGCATTCACTAACCAATGCTATTGTATCACTTTCATGTGGCTTTGTCAAGCTGTTTCAGTGGAAATACGATGATTTTTAGCATAACAGATATATGAACTGCGGCGGGATATAAAAATGATTGTGCGTTATGCAGAAAGTTTGCTGCGACAGCAGCGCATGCTCCTTACCGAGAATGCCGTGAAACAGCCCGCAGTCTATTGACAAATTGATTTGAATACGATACATTTGAAACAGAACCCGTCATCTGCAAACTTTGCCCCCGGTACGGCTGTACCGGGGGCAAAAAATTTATTGTGGAGAAAACAATGATCAAGCGATGTGAAAATTACTGCGGCATTGCCGGTGTCGTGATCTGAACGGTCTCGCCGCTCTCGGGGCGATAGAGGAACACCGTGCCGGAGTCGCCGGAACCGATGCGGGTCTCGACCAGCACAAGCGAATCGTCCGCGCAGAGGAGCGAAGCACCTGAGAGTGCGAAATCGCCCTCAGCGCTGAAAAGCTCCTGGCTCTTGCCGCCGATGTCGAGCTGCATCATATGCAGCTTTGTTTCGCCGGATTCCGGCTGTGTGATATCTGCGCTGAACAGCCGGTATGCACCTGCAAACAGAGCGTCCGCGCTGAAAGTGCGGGAGCCGGGATCTGCTCCTGCCCCTCCCAGCGGAAGAAATGCTGCGAGTTCGTCAACCGCGCCGTCCTTGCGCCAGTATTCCCGAACCTGTACTGTGCCGCCCCTTCTGCACATATAGCGGATCGTATCGGGCGTGACCGCAAACTGACTGATGATCGCGTCGTCCGGCACAGGCATAGGCAGGGTGTAGACGGTGCTGTCCCAGTCTGTGAGCGGGTCTGCCATCACATCGGGGTGCGGCAGCGCAACGACTGTTTTGCTGTTCGAGAGCAGTGCGTAAATGCCGAGCTCGTCGCCCTTGATGTTAAGCGGAGAATATTCGGCAGTGTCTTTTCCGTCAAGCAGGGATTCTGCCAGGTCGAGCGTCTTGTCGGTTGCAGGCTGATAGGCGACTGCGAGCGGCGTGCCGGGAGCATCCTCATTCTGATACTTCCAGCCCAGGATCAGATACCAGCCGCCGCTGCTCTGATAATTGGCATCCGGGGTGCTGCCGATGTCGATGATGCGCTGCACGGTGATGCGGGCGCCGTCTGCGTCCTTGTAGAAGGGAATCTCATTGCCTTTGCTGTCAATGCGGCTCACGCTGTAATCATCATAGTGATAGAGTGCCTTGCCGTCGGTGAGCAGCGCGGTGTATGCCGTCATCGGGTCGGCGGTGAGCACCTCCGTTTCGCCGCCGTCGATCCGTGTGCGGTAGCCCTGCCAGTAGACATAGAGCTCATCGCGGAGAATGGGGTAGGCAACAGCGGGATTTGTTCCGCTCAGTGCTGTGATCTCTCCCTTGCCGCCGAGGAAATTCTGCTCTCCCTCGGGGACGACTGCCGCATCCGGCAGTGCGTTTGTTGTCTCTGCTGTGGTGGTTGTGACCGTATCGCTGCCGTCAACATAATCTGTCACGATCACCTGCGAATCGCCTGTGGAGGAGCCCTCCTGACCCGGCGTGATCTGCGGCTTCTGCTTCATGCTGGAGATCAGCGCGACGCTGCCGCCGACGATGGCAACCACGGCTGCGGTTGCTGCGATGCTTGTCACGATCTGCACGATCGAAATATCCTTTTTCATAGTGCGCTCCTTTCCGGTTGCCGCCGTTTTGCGCGGCATTGCTTCGGTGATGAACTCCGGGGACATGTGATCGAGGGCATCGCCCCAGGTTTCCTTTTTCACATCAATCCACCCCTTTCCAGATATGACTGCAATTTTTTCCTTGTGCGCATCAGCGACACGGTGACAGTGCCCTTCGGCATATGCTGCTCCTCCGCGATCTCCTCGACCGCCATGCCGTACCAGTAGCGCTGCACAAAGATGACGCGCTGCTTTTTGGAAAGCGTTTCGAGGAAGGCATTGATCGCTGCACCGAGCCTGCGGCCGTCCACGGTTTCCTCGACGGAGTCACTCGCCGCCGGCATCTGCACGAGCTCATCGAGCGCAAGATCTGCCTCAGCGCCGCTGCGCTTTGCGGCATGATCGTGCTTGTAGCGGTTGCGTGCAAGATTGCGGGTCAGTGCGGCGATGTACGCATAAAAATCGTCAGGCTCTGCGGGCGGGATCGAATCCCAGAGCCGCAGCAGCGTATCATTGACGCACTCCTCCGCGTCCTGCCGGCTGCCGAGGATATTGTAGGCAATGGTGTAGCAGTAGCCGCCGAAGCGGTTTTCGGTCTCTTTGACCGCATTCTGATTCCGCGCCTGATACAGCGCAAGGAGTTCTTTGTCAGTCGTATCTCTCACCTCTTTTTGTGGGTTAGCTTCATGAGCGCTCATAATGACAGACAACAATCGGCACGCTGAGATTACATGTTTTTCAAAAAAATTTTTTCGGGAAGGGAAAAGCCCCCGATTTGCCGCATCGGGGGCTCGGTCTGTTGATAAAGATATGAGAATGCTGCTTATTTCCCCGCTTCCTGATAGGTCTGCCGGTATTTCACCGGCGACATGCAGCCGTATTTCGCAAAGGACTTCGAGAAGTATTCGTAATTCTGATAGCCGCATTTCTCGGCGATCTCACCCGCCGAGAGCGTGGTCTCAAGCAGAAGCTGCTTTGCATATTCCATGCGGCTGATGAAGATTTCCTGCGTGCAGGAAATGCCGTACTTCGCCTTATAAAGCCGCTGGAAGTGCGACACGGAAACGCAGAGCTCCGCGGCAAGCTCCGGCACGGTCCAGTCGTGCCCGGGGTCTGCGTAAATGCTCCGGCGGATCTCTTCGAGCTTCCCGTCATATTCGCTTTTCTTCGTGCGGAGGCGCGGGTGCGTGACCTCATTGAGATAGAGCAGCGCCGCCGTCATCATATGGTGCAGAATCTGATTCTTGTTCGGGAGATCTGCCTCGGAAACCTTCACGCAGGCAGCGATCATCTGCGAAAGGGTATCATCGCTGAGCGGGATCGGCACATGCCACGCAAGGTCGAGGCTGTCCATGAAGGCGTGATCCTCCTGCTCCGGCGTGAAGCGGATCCAGTCATCCATATATTCCCCGCCCGCGGCATAGAGCGCATGCGGCACCGAGCTCTGCACGAGAAACGCCGTGTTCGGCGCCACATCAAATTCCGTTGTGCCCATGCGCACACGCGCTTTGGTGCAGATCAGGAGCAGCTGCGCGCCGTGCAGCCCGCTCGGGCGCTCCAGCGCAAAATCGGCGCTGTGTTTCCAGTGCCATCCCATCTGATAAAGATACATGTCATTTCCCCTCCGTTTCCCGGTTCCCGGCAAGGCGGCTTTCGTATGCGGCAGAGAGCCAAACCGGAAACACAAGTGTCGCCCGCGAAAAACGGAAGAGACCGTGATTTCGGTTAAGAAAAAGCGGGGTATGCCTGCAAAGCAGTTTCATTCCCCGGATCACGATGATACTGATCTGAATCGGATATGTAATGCTGCATTTGTCAATATCTGATATTACGGAATTCTTTCGGCGTACAGCCTGCCTGTTTCCGGAATGTGCGGAAAAAGTGTTCGTAGGAATGAAATCCGCAATGAAATGCGATCTCCGATACACTGAGGTTCGTTGAACACAGCAGATTCTTGGCGAGCAGTATACGGCTTATGATAATGTCTTCCTTGCAGGTCACATCGTAAAATTGCTTATACAGTCTTTGCAGATTGGATTGTGAGTAATTTGTAAATTCACACATCATGCTTATATTCCAGTCAAGCTGCGGTTCTTCATACAGCTTACGCCTGAGCTCTATGATCTCAGGATGCTTCTTTCGGAATGATGTGGAACTCCCGGATTCTTCTGAGAGTGCATGGATGGTATAGAAAACCGAAGTCAAAAGCTGATGAAGTGTCTGTTTATGTATCCCATCATCCAAATCATTGATAAAGCAGCAGGCAAGAACAACGCCCGGAAGCATATTCGGATGCCTGATCGTGATGATCTGACCGAACGGGATTGCCAGTGCCTTAAGCAGTTGGAGATCCGTATTGTCCATTTGAAATTCGATCCAGTCAAGCTTAAAATAATCTGCAATATAGTTGATCTCATGTGCTTCGCCGTACGGCATCAAAAGATCATTTCCGTAATCGACAAGATGTGTCTTTCCGCGCATCTGGATTTTTGCGGGCGTGTTGAAAACATAAAGCAGATATGCGGTCTCGTTGTGCGGATGATACACTTTCTGTTCATTACAATAATACCAGTCATAACCTGCGGCAATCACTTTCATACCTATCCCCCTCTTTCTGTTTTGTACTATTATAGCAAAAGAGAATCTAAAAGTCAATCGTTTCAGAAATCATCTGAAACCGGCGCGGGAAACAGACACAGCCGTCACTCCGTGCGCCTGTTTCCGCTTGATGCGTGAGAGAATTTAGGTTATTTTGCTATGTTTCTTATCGGTTTTGCTATTTATTTTTTTGCGGCGCAGCGCTATAATTAAAACAGCCGAGGGAACAGTCTGCATCGAATGCAAAGAACGATTCGGCATATGTATCAAAATAAAGCGGAACAGCAAACAGGAGGCTATGGCACCGTCAGTTCCGCGCGGTGCTGCCATAATTGTATTATACAGAATCTGCAAGAATATGTCAACTCCGTGCAAGAATTTTCTCTTTCCAAACAGGCAGGAATCTGCTATAATACAGACAATGAGGCGGAATATAAATGTGAAAGTATACAGAATGTATACGAACGTCTCAGAAAGCAAATGATTTACAGGGGATTTTTTGATTGGGAAAGGAAAACAGAAAATGAAAAAGGGGCTTCAGAAATGCACATCCCTCGTGCTGACCGCAGCGATCAGCACCTCCATGCTTGCCGGCGGGATGCTCCCGGCACATGCCGATTACGGTGTCGGCGGAAACGGCACCGCGATCATGGAAAAGCTCGACCGCGGCATCTATGCGGTGAAATCCGGAAACGGAATGTTCGTGAGCTGGCGCTGGAATGCCGATGACGCAGATGACGCGGAGTTCCGCCTCTACCGCGACGACACGCTCATCTACACCTCGAAATCCGGAAACGCGACCAGCTTCCAGGATAACGGCGGAAACGCAAAGTCCAAGTACCGCGTGGATACCGTCGCAGGCGGCAAGGTCATCTCCTCGGAGACCTGCAAGTTCACCTCCGGCAGCAATTATTTCGACATCGCGCTGAACAGCCCCGGCACGCAGTATTCGCCGAATGACTGCTGCGTCGGCGATGTGGACGGCGACGGGCAGTATGAGATCTTCCTGAAGTGGGATCCCTCCAACTCCAAGGACAATTCGCAGTCCGGCGTGACCGATGCGGTCATCATCGACTGCTATACGCTCACCGGCAAGCAGCTCTGGCGTGTGGATCTCGGCAGAAATATCCGCGCAGGTCAGCATTACACTCAGATGTGCGTCGCCGACTTCGACTGCGACGGCAAGGCGGAGCTCATCACCA
>CAMNAY010000124.1 GCA_946531975.1 uncultured Ruminococcus sp.
GTCAAGCTGTTCAAAGCTGACCATGTGTGCGGTCGCGTATTCATCGCCGAACACGGTTCTGTTCGGGATTTCATAGGAATCGGATGCATTCTCTGAACGAAGTGCCTGACGGTAGTAGTAGCCGATGCAGTCTGCGATGAGTTTATGACCTCCGTTGCCGGGGTGAATGGTATCGCCGCTGCCGTATCTGGAATCCCAGTCGAGGTTGCCCGCCTGAATCGCGCCCTTGCCGCTGATGACCGGCAGATCATAATTCTGACCGACCTTGATCATCCAGTCCTCATTGGTGCCCATGGATTTCTGGCAGAGTGTGATGAGGACGACCGCGGGCTGATTCTCCTGCATCAGACACTTCTTGACGAGTGATTCATAGGATTTCTGGAAGCGGGCGCCGCCCTGATCGTTGACCGCGAATTCGATGAAGATAATATCGCAGTTATGCGAGAAAATATCCTTTTCTACGCGCATATTGCCGACCACAGAGGAGGTGCCAGCAACGCCTGCATTGACAAAGCTGACGTTATTGCTCTGTCCGAAGGTCTGCTTGAAATACTCGTAGGAGAGGTTGACATAGCGGTTGGCTTCTGATGTTGCCGAGCCGCCGCCGGTGATTGAACCGCCGATATAGCCGATTGTGACCTTCTCGCCGCTCTGCGCCTTCGCGATCTTTTCGCGGATGCGGGCGGTATTTCCGACCTGACGCAGACTGCCCTGAAGCGCCTTGAGATCATTCCCGGTTGCCTGTTCCTGATAATTGTCCCAGTCGCCCTTAATCGGGGTGATGACCGGGTACAGCAGTGCGCGCTTCAGCAGTGTGAGGTCTGCGGCATTGATCCTGCCGTCGTTGTTGTAATCGGCACCCATTTCAATTTCGTCCGTTTTGCAGGCGAGATAATCCGCCAGCATCCGGACATCCTCCGCGTCAACTGTCAGATTTCCGTTTGCATCGCCTTTTTTGATGGTCGCAGGCGCACCTTTTACGGTGACGCTGTCCACATAGAAATCCGTGAGAGACTTGGTGGTTTCAACGTAAATGTACAGATCCGTCGCACCTTCCGGAACGGTATAGGCATCATTGCTCAGAACGAGCCATTCGCCGCTTTCGGCGGTGTCGAGTGCGATCTGATCGTACTCGGCGGTGCCGGCAGCATTTTTGAATTGCAGTGAGAATTTCATCTCGGCAGCTTCGCCGCTGTCCTGACGGACCGCAGCAGAAATCGCATAGGTTTCTCCGGCGCGCATCAGCGAGGATGCGTCACGCTGTGCGCCCTGCCATGCAGAGGTGCGGTTGCTGACAAACAGACTGCAATTCTCGGTGTAGGACTGATCGGAAGTCCAGTTTGCTTCGGCGCCGCCTCTGCCGGAGAAGCTGTCGTTTGTGGTTTCAAATTCTGCAAGGAGCAGAGTCGCCGCAGAAGCTGGCTGCGCAGGAAATGCGGACAGGGCAGATGATGCGAGCAGCAGCCCCGTTGTGAACGCTGTGATTTTTTTCTTTGTCTGTTTCATTCTGAATCCTCCCGTTATTTGTATCGGATGAATCTGTTGTGCAGACAGATTCCCTGACAATACCATTATAACAGATCATTTTTGTACGGTCAATACAGAATTTGCAGAAACACTGCATTTTTCTGCGTGTGATGACTGTGTTTATGTGTTCAAAATATGTGCGATAAAGATTTTTGCGCCGATGCCGATCAGCAGCAGTCCGCCGAGAACCTGTGCTTTGCCGGCGAACCACGTCCCGAAATGCTGCCCGATCCGCATGCCTGCGCTGCTGAGCAGCATGGTCACGATGATGATGAGCGCGATTGCCGGAATCAGCGGAAAATCAGGAAATGCTGCAAAACTGATGCCCGCAGCGAGTGCGTCGATGCTGGTTGCGAAGCCCTGAAGCAGCAGCAGCGGGAGCGTCAGGCGGGCAGGGGATTCGTCCCCGTCGGGGTACAGTCCCTCGAACATCAGCTTTGCGCCGATGAACCCCAGCAGTACGAGCGCAATGAAGTGGTCAAAGGCGCAGATCACGCCCGCAAACATGCTGCCGAGCAGATAGCCCAGCAGCGGCATTGCTCCCTGCATGATGCCGAAGCACAGCCCGTCTGCGAGCAGCCAGCCTTTCCCCGCATGTTGTCTGCACAAGCCGTTTGTCATAGACACCGCACAGGCGTCCGCCGCCAGCCCGACTGCCAGCAGCCCGATCTCCGTAAAATGCACCGCGCATCCCTCCGTTCGTTGTAGGACTATTGTAGCATGTTTGCAGTGCGGAATTTGTCAGGCAGTGCGGCTGAGCCGAAAAGACCGATCCGGCTGCTTGACAACCGGACCCGTTTTATGTATAATATCAGTTGACATGTTTTGCATGAAAAAAGACAGAAAGCAGTGTGAAAAATGAAAATCAGATATCAGAATGAAAAACTGAGAAAGCGTGTGGAGGAAGATTCCGAGTTTTTCCCGATCAACGCTTTTTGCGTGCTGCTGGGGCTGACATTGTGTACGGTCAGTATTGTCCTGACAGTCAGAGACATGTCAGCAGAAGGCTTGACAGGCATCAGCGGCTTTTGGAAAATCCTTTCCGAACAGCACCCGATCTGGCTTGCATTCGGAATCACGGCACTGATCTCCGGTGCAATCTGCATCAATCTGAGCCGCGGTCTCAATATGTTGAAGCATCTGCGTCCGGCATGCAGCAGCAAGCGGTATACGCCGGAGGAAATCGACGCAGAGGCAAACAGCCCCGATGCCAAATGGTATGCGGAGTATGATATATACGTTACGCCGAATGTTCTGATCGGCACAAACAGAGGTATGACCGTTGTTCAATACAGCGACATCCGGAAGGCATATATCCGCAGCCGGACTCATACGGAAACGAAATGGCATCCCGGAAGCATAAGGGGCTATTCCTTCCTGCGCAGCGGACCTACCAAAACGTATGAAACGGAGCGCCTCATCATCATTACCAAAAGGCACAGACGGCTTGTTCTGAGTGAAGACGATTATCTTTCCGTTGGGGCGATTCGGAAGATCCTCGAAGAAAAATGCGGACCGGACGTATGGAAGGAGAACTGACTGGGATTTGCGATGCCGGTACTGAGCGCCGCGGAGTTGACAAAATCCCCGTTTTCTGGTATCATATATACAGCACCGCCGGAGAGATCGGCAGGCGTAAAATCGAATGAAAAGAGGAATTCCTATGGCATTTCAGCCCTATCAGGCATCCATGCTCGCGCTGGGACAGGCGCCGTCCGTGATCCGCGAGACATTTGAATACGGCAACCGCCGTGCGAAGGAAATCGGCAGAGAGAATGTGTTTGACTTCAGTCTCGGCAATCCGAGCGTTCCGGCACCGGAGTCTGTCCACGACACGATGCGCCGCCTCATGGACGAAACGGATTCTGTTCTGCTGCACGGCTATACCTCGGCTGTCGGTGCCGAGCCGACCCGTCAGGCAATCGCGGACGACATCAACAAGCGCTTTCAGGCGGGGATTTCCGCAGCAGATATCTATATGACCTGCGGCGCCGCGGCATCGCTGACCGTCACCCTGCATGCGATCCTCTGCCCCGGCGATACCTGCATGACCTTTGCGCCGTTTTTCCCGGAGTACCGCGTATTTGTTGAGGCGGCAGGCGCAAAGCTGACGGTTGTTCCGGCAGATCTTGATTCCTTCCAGATGAACCTTCCGGCATTTGAACAGCTCATCACGCCGGAGACCAAGGCGGTCATTATCAATACGCCGAACAACCCCACAGGCGTTGTGTTCACCGAGGAGAATATCCGGAAGTTCTGCGAGATTCTTCGCGCCAAGGAAGCGGAGTACGGTCACCCGATCTATTTGCTTGCAGATGAGCCTTACCGTGAACTGGTGTACGATGCAAAGACCGTCGTGCCGTATCTCACAAATCTGTATGACAATACCTTTGTGTGTTATTCGTTCAGCAAGTCGCTGTCACTGCCGGGCGAGCGTATCGGCTATATCGTCGTGTCACCGAAGATGAAGGATAACCGGCTGGTTTATGCGGCTGTTTGCGGCTCCGGCAGAGCGCTGGGCTTCGTCTGTGCACCGAGCCTTGCACAGCGTGTCGTTGCTGAGAATGTCGGAAAGACATCTGATCTTTCGATCTACCGCAAAAACCGCGATCTGCTCTACAATTCGCTGACCGAATACGGCTATCGCTGCATCTATCCGGACGGCGCATTCTATCTTTGGGTGCAGGCGCTGGAGCCGGATGCAAATGCATTCTGCAAGAAAGCGCGTGATTATGAGCTGCTGCTTGTGCCGTCGGATTCCTTCGGCTGCGAGGGCTTCATCCGGATTGCATACTGTGTTACGACCGAGATGATCGAGCGCAGCCTGCCGGCATTCAAAAAGCTTGCTGAATCTTATCGCTGAAATCTGATATAAAATGAAAGCCATAGCACCTCTGAGAGATATTCAGGGGTACTATGGCTTGATTTTTTTGTTTCGGACATGTTTTCTGGAATCACCTTGGTGTGCGGGCGCAGATCAGGTTCTGATTTTACCATAAATGTGCGAAATACGCTTGAAAATTGTATGGGCGGTATGTTATAATGTAGTTGAAAATCCGGCAGAGCCGGAGGAAGCATCATGAAAAATAGGGGAGATTCTTATGACGTTGACTGAACTGGGATTCCGCAAGGGCGTCAACCTTGGCGGCTGGATGTCGCAGTGCGATTATTCACAGGAGCGCCTTGACACCTTCATCACTGAGCCGGACTTTGCACAGATTGCTGCATGGGGATTTGACCATGTGCGCCTGCCCGTGGACTTCAACCTCTTTCAGGAGAAGGACGGCAGTCTGATCGAGGCAGGGTTTGTGCGCCTTGACCGTGCGGCTGCACTCGCAGAAAAATACGGTCTGAAGCTGGTGCTTGATCTCCACAAGACACAGGGCTTCTCATTCGATGCGGGTGAGAATGAAGCAGGATTTTTCGACAGCATTCGCTATCAGGAGCTGTTTTATCAGCTCTGGGAAGCATTTGCCAAACGGTACGGAAATCAGCCCGGACAGATTGTCTTTGAGCTGCTGAACGAAGTCACGGATCCGTCCTTTATCGAGGCGTGGAACCGCATCGCAAATGCATGCGTGACACGGATCCGTCAGTATGCACCGGAAACCCTGATTCTGGTCGGCAGCTATCACAACAACGGTGCCCGCGAGGTTCCTGCGCTTGATCCGCCTGCCGATGACCGCGTGATCTACAATTTCCACTGCTATGAGCCGCTTGCATTTACGCATCAGGGTGCTTTCTGGGTCGATGCATTCCCGCAGGACCGCCGGATTCCTTTCGCGGAGAGCGGTACGACCGAGGCTTACTTTGAGGAGCTGTTTGCAGATGCGATTGCCAAGGCAGAGCAGGAGCATACCTCCCTTTACTGCGGCGAATACGGTGTGATTGACATTGTGCCGGCAGAGGATGCGCTGGAGTGGTTCCGTGCCATCCACGCAGTATTTGAGCGGCATCAGATCCCGCGCTGCGTCTGGAGCTACAAGCAGATGAATTTCGGCATTGCCGATGCTCATATGGATTCTGTGCGTGAGGAACTGCTGAAGCTTCTGTAAAAAATATCAACGCCCGCTTCACGATGCGTGAGGCGGGCGTTTGCGGTTCAGAAGTGATTTTTGTAGTCCGAGAAGTTGAAGCTCCGGAGAATTTTGCAGTTTCCGTCGGTTTCGCGGACGGCGACTGCCGGC
>CAMNAY010000125.1 GCA_946531975.1 uncultured Ruminococcus sp.
TCGCAGAATTCCTGCAGAGCCGTCCGGAGGTCGAATCCGTCAGCTATCCGGGTCTCGCAAACGATCCGTATCATGAGCGCGCAAAGACCTATCTCCCCGACGGCTGCTCCGGCGTCATCTCCTTCGTCATCAAGGGCGGCAGAACAACCGCAATGAACTGGATGGATTCGCTGAAGCTGGCTTCAAATGTCGTGCATGTCGCGGATATCCGCACCTGCGTGCTGCATCCGGCTTCTGAGACACACCGTCAGCTCACCGACGAACAGCTCGTCGCAGCAGGCATCAATGCCGGCATGATCCGTCTGTCGGTCGGTCTGGAGAATGTCGAGGACATCATCGCAGACCTCACACAGGCTTTTGAAGCAGCCTGCTGAGACAGATTGATTCATCACACAGAACAGACAGAATGCGTGATCTCTCAACGGGATCACGCATTCCTATCATAAGAACGGAGCGTTTCTATGACATTTTCCGAACTGCGGCAGCAGTATCCCGAATTCATCTTTCACGATATCCTTGTCAATTACCGTGACGGCAGACTGGGCATCCGTTATAACTTTGAGATTCCCGGTCTCTGCTGCTTTGCGCCGCACTGGGAGATTCCCTGTGAACAGCCCGACCTGAAAGACGGTAAGCTCTGGCGGCTGCTGGAGGCACTGGGCATGGCAGAGCTGGTCTCCTACTGGAAGATCACCTGCTCCCCGACCGTGCGCCTGCCCATGCCGATGAACAGGGAACAGGCGGACTGGTGGAAAAAGCTGTATTTCGGCGGACTTGGGGAATTCTTCTACCGCAACGGCATTCAGACAGACTTTGAAAGCTTCATGACAATCGTCCCCGGCGAACAGGCAAACCCGTTTGCCGATGCACCGGAAACAGCACGCCGCGGCAGGCTCATTCCGGTCGGCGGCGGCAAGGATTCGATCGTCACGCTGAATCTGCTGAAGGATCAGCTCGGCGATGCATACGCCTATCAGATCAATCACCGCGATTCCTCTGAAAAAGCTGCGCTGCTCGCGGGCATCCCGTCCGCACGCATCCTCGAACCCAAGCGCACACTCGATCAAAACATGCTCGACTGCAACAAGCGCGGTTTCCTCAACGGTCACACGCCGTTCTCCGCAATCGTCGCGTTCTCATCGGTGCTGACCGCCTACCTGCACGGGCTCCCGGAGGTCATCCTCTCGAATGAATCTTCAGCGAGTGAATCGACTGTCTCCGAGCAGGAGGTCAATCACCAGTATTCCAAGAGCTATCAGTTTGAGCGGGACTTTGCCGCATATGAGCGCACGTATCTGAAATCCGGAATCCGATACTTCAGTCTGCTCCGTCCGCTGACGGAATTTCAGATTGCACGGTACTTTGCATCGCTTCCGACCGCGTACCACGAGATTTTCCGAAGCTGCAATGCCGGCGCGAAAGCGGACAAATGGTGCGGGCACTGCGCGAAATGTCTGTTTGTCGCAGTGATTCTGTCGCCGTTCCTCCCCTACCGCGAGATTGTGCGGCTGCTTGGGTCCGATCTGTTCAATCTGCCGGATATGGAGCCGGTTTTGCAGGAGCTCTGCGGTGCGCTGCCGAACAAACCCTTTGAATGCGTCGGCAGCCGCAAAGAGGTGAATATCGCGCTCTGTCTGGCAATCCGCCGCGCGGAAGCAGAACAGGAGCCGCTCCCGCTGCTGCTGAAAAACTACAAGGCATCGCCGCTCTATGCACAGTATGCAGACGGCGCACCTGCCTTCGGACAGGAGTGGGACCCGCAGCATAATCTCCCCGATGCCCTCGCAGACCTCGTCAGACATGAATGCGTAGACGCATTCCGATAAGAAAGGATGACATTATGGCACACATCATCGTAACAGGCGGCGCCGGATTCATCGGCAGCCACACCGTTGTGGAATTGCAGCAGGCAGGCGAAACCGTCACGGTGCTCGACAACTTCTGCAACAGCAAGCCGGAGGTGCTTGACCGCATCGCGGAGATCACCGGAACAAAGCCGGCGCTCGCGGAGATTGACCTGTGCGACCGCGAAAAAGTCTTCGCATTCTTTGCCGGTGCAAAGGCGGACGCCGTCATTCATTTCGCAGGGCTCAAAGCAGTCGGTGAATCCTGTAAAATCCCGCTGCGCTACTATTCCAATAACCTCACCGGTACACTGAACCTGCTGGAAGCCATGGAAACGGCAGGATGCAAAAAGCTCGTGTTCTCCAGCTCCGCAACAGTCTACGGCGACCGCAATCCGGTTCCGTTCACCGAAGGCATGCCCACCGCCGCGACCAACCCCTACGGCTGGACGAAACTGATGATCGAGCAGATGCTCATGGACACGGCTGCCGCCGATCCGTCGTGGTCGCTGATCGCACTGCGCTACTTCAACCCGATCGGCGCACATCCGTCCGGACTGATCGGCGAAAACCCGAACGGCATCCCGAACAATCTCGTACCGTATATCGCAAAGGTCGCAGTCGGCGAACTCGATCACCTCAATGTGTTCGGTGACGATTACGATACGCCCGACGGCACCTGCATCCGCGACTATATCCATGTCGTCGATCTCGCAAAGGGGCATCTCTGCGCACTGCACTATGCAGACTCGATGCAGGGCTTCAGAGAAATCAATCTCGGCACCGGTCACGGGTCATCCGTCATGGAGGTGCTGCATGCATATGAAAAAGCGTGCGGCAGAGAACTGCCCTATGTCATCGCACCGCGCCGCGCCGGAGATATCCCGCGCATGTATGCGCAGACCGACCGTGCCAAAGAGCTGCTGCACTGGGAGGCAGAGTCCGACCTGCTGACTATGTGCCGCGACAGCTGGAATTTCACGCAGAAAAATGTGAAACTGTAAGGAGGGAAACCATATGCCTTATATCGTTGTAAAAGCTTACCCGAAGGACGAGAAGATCAAGCAGGAGGTCGCGGAGGAGATCACCCGCGTCTTCACCGAAAAATGGGGCTGCCCGCAGTCGGCAGTCACCGTGAAGATCGAGGAATTTGCACCGGATGACTGGCAGCGGGAGGTCAAAGAGAAGGAGATCGACCCGCAGGCGGGCGAGATGCTCATTCTCGAAGGCGAAAAGCAGTTCTGAGCAGTTTGCCGGAACCGCAATACAAACACCAACGGAGCGCTGCGGTCAACACAGCGCTCCGTCGGCGTTTTGGGGTGTATCAGCTTTGGAGATCCATCAATCATTCAGTCACTCTACGGTAATGCTTCCGGAAACACCGGTGACAGTGCAGGGATTCACGGACATATCATACCATGAGGCGACCGTCAGATCCAGAGAATACACGGTTCCGCGCACTGCGTCTTCCGGTACCTTGAAGTAAACGGTAATCAGTTCTGCATTCTCCAGTGTCTCCGGTCTGTCCTCCGCGGCGCTCCACGGAATCATTCCGCCAAAGCTGAATGCTCCCGAACCGAGAGATGTAGTATACGGCGCATACGCCAAACAGCCGGGTGTATACACAAGAAATTCCTTTTCCACTTCAACCAGAGGCGGATCTTCATCCTGAGGATGCGTATCCCACCAATCCGGATCGAGATCCGATGCTTCGACAAGAACGGTTCTGATCTCTGTTTCAGGGACAAGTGCGGTGTCATACTGCATCAATGCGCCAAAGCTTCCGGGGAATACCGCATGCTGCGCGATAATCCGGACAGGAACTGTATCGCCCGCATGGGCAGTGACCTGCTCGCAGATCAGCTGTGCCTGCGGTTCTTCATTCTGCGGCTGAACCGGCTGTGCAGTAGTCTCCTGCTGCTCTGTTGCAGTTGTCCTCGTTGCGGCGGTTGACGAACGCTGACGCTGCGCCGATGCAGTCTGTGTCTGGCTGCGTGTCGGTGCGGTCACAGCAGCAGTTCCTGTGGGTGTCTGCGCTGCCGTTGTCTTCGGTGCGGATTCAGACTGTGATGTCGTTCCTGCGGTTGTCTGTACGGATGCTTTGCCGGTCGTCGCAGCGGTCACTGTTGAAACTTCGGTTGCTTCGGATGCTGCTTCATAAACCGGTGCGGTTGTTTCTGTCGTGCTGACCTGCGGGCGTGTCTCCTCCTGCAGTGCGACCTCTGAGAATTCGCTGCTTGCAGTCTGGAACGCTCTGTCAGAGCGTCCGATCTTCGCGACGCCGAACAGCACGGCGAAGCAGGCTGCTGCACTGCCGAGCGTGACAAGCGCGGGCATCAGACGGATCCGGCTGCGCTTCCGGCTTGCCATTGCTTCTTCAGCTCTGGCGTCCGCTTCCGCAGTGTACTTCGCATCAAGACTCTGCATGGCATCCAGTAAATCATGATTGGTCATATCCAGCCCTCCTTTTTCAGGTAAGTCTTCAGTTTTTTGCGGACACGCATCAATGTGATCTTGACCTTACTCTGAGACACGCCGAATTTTTCGGCAATCTCCGCGACCGGTGTCAGGCGCGTATAGCGTTCGACAAAAATGGTTCGGGCATCGGCTGAAATGCTGTCAAGGAATGCTGAAACTGCTGCCCGCAGCATTTTTGCGTCCACCGACGCTTCCGGGTCGTCATCCGCGGGAATACATTCCGCGAGTTCGTCGAGTGCCGCAGGGCGTTCACCGGAACCGCGCTTCACCGTATTCCGCCGGCTGAGCTTGTCAATCGCACAGTTTTTTGCTGCCGCTGAAAGATAAGCGAACAGATTTTCAGGCTGCGCCGGCGGGATCGTATTCCATACCCGCAGCCACATATCGTTCACGGCTTCTTCCGCATCCTCTTTGCTTTCGAGTACACGAAATGCGATCTGATAGCAGCCTTTCCCGTACTGTGTCTGTGCCGCAGCGATTGCGCGCTCATCGCGGTCGGCAAAGAGTTTTAGAATTTTGTGATCAGTCACCGGATCACCTCCTTTTCCTGTTCACCCTAAAAGACGGCTGTTGCAGGATTCGGGTTACACCTTATTTTATTTTTCTTCTCCCTGCGGCAGAAGACAGATCAAAGCCGTTCTCTCCCGTGTATGGAAAAGAACGGCTTTTTTCATTTTTCCTGTACGCGCTTGCCGCAGATATGCTCCGGCGTCAGTGCCAGACACAGCGTTTTCGCGCCGAAATGTTCGATCTCTTTTGCAATATAGGATTCATCCTGCGTAAATTTATAGCTGAGCTGCCGGCTGATATCCAGCACACGCTCCGGATCGTCGATCAGCTCGACTCTGCCGAATACAATCACGCTGCAAATCGTCAGCGCCCACTCGCCCTCAGTCCGCACGCCCGAATCATATACACAAAAGGATGCCTTGTCACAGCGGCGCAGGGCGTCGATCTTATGCCCTTCCTTTCCGCCGTGAAAATAGATCTTCCCGTCTGCCTCGCAGTACCAGTGGTTCATCGGCATCCCGTAGGGATAGCCGTCATCACCGATCACAGAAAGCACCCCGCGCAGCTCCTGCTTCAGCAGCGCGATGCATTCCTCCTCAGAAAGCTGCTTGTGCTTCCGCACCATCGGACGGAACCCTTCCCCCGGCATCAGTGGAACTCCTCATTCGGGTTCAGCGCCGCAGGAGACTTCCAGCGGATCCCGTACTCACTGCGCAGGATCATGCGCTTTGCCATCCAGTATTCCTTGCAGTAATCGTAATAGCCGCGCTCATGCTCCAGCGCCTCGTCGATTTTTTCCTCCAGCTCATAGCGGATCGCCAGATACTCCGGCGTCAGCTCGACCGGA
>CAMNAY010000126.1 GCA_946531975.1 uncultured Ruminococcus sp.
CCAACTATCGTCCGCAGTTCTACTTCCGTACAACTGACGTTACCGGTATCATCACTCTGCCGGACGGCGTTCAGATGTGCAACCCTGGCGATAACATCGAGATCTCTGTTGAGCTGATCACCCCGATCGCTATCGAAGTCGGTCTGCGTTTTGCTATCCGTGAGGGCGGCAGAACTGTTGGTTCCGGCGTTGTTACCGCTATCAACGAGTAATATTTACTGACAATAAACGGCTGAGCATTTCGCTCAGCCGTTTTTGTGTTGTTCCGGTTGTTGATTTTATTACTGCTGCGGCGCCGGTTCCTTCCGGAAGGCATATGCCAGCAGTGCGGCAGCCGTCAGAATGCTGCCTGCTGCCGGATACACGGCGATCATCCGGTTTGTTGTCCCGTAGATCTCCAGCACACCGCGGAAGATCAGTCCGACGGTAAATGCCGCAAGTCCGGCATGCCACAGGACAAGCTGCATCGGGGAAGGACACCGCAGCTTTTCGCTGAGCAAAAGCAGCAGCATCAGCAGGGTGCCGCCCGTCAGCGGTACAGCAAATGCATAAATCATCGAAAAGGAATAGACCTCATGGCTGAACAGCTCGTAAATTCCCCCGAACAGCGCGGAGAATAAGCCCGCTGCCAGATCGCCCAGCGCATAATGCAGCAGCCGCTTCCGATCATCCGATATATACAATGTCGCTCACCTCTCTTTCGCGGATCTGTTTGCCGTTTGTCGTCGGATTGTTGACGACCTCACCCTGAAAATACATCGTTGAGGAGCCGCCGCCGTCCAGATTGTACGCGGTCCGGACGCCGAGACTCTGCATGAACGCAGCCAGCTCTGAGAGCGAAAGACCTTCGCTTTCGTCGGTTCTGCCGTCCGACACAACAAAAACATAGTGCAGGCTGTCGATCATGCCGAGTGCAGTGCGCGGATTGCTCGCCATTGCTCTGCCCACTTCTTCGTTCGCGGATACGGCGATTTCGCCGTTTTCGAGCAGTGCCGGACCGAAGCAGTATGCCTGCCAGACGCCCTGTGCGACCAGTTCCTCTGCGGTATACGCATCGGAACTGACGATCTGCATGGTTCCGTCTGCATAGACGCAGAGCAGGTCGCTGCCGTCCGAGCTATCGCGATAGACCACGCCGTTCCGGATGACATAGCCGGATTCCTGCGTGCCGTAGTAGTCGCCGTTGACTGCGAGGATTGCATTGTGTGCGGCGGCGATCTCCGAGGTTGTTTCTGTGATGTGCCGCCCGTAGGTATCGTCTGCAAAAGCCGATTTGAGGTACTGCGCCGAGCTGAGCTGCACATCCGCAACATAAACCGCAGTTCCGGCAACTTCGTGTGTGGTCAGGCTGATGCGCATATTCGCATCCTGATAGCTCTGCGCGCTGCTGACTGCGGTATCAGCGGAATCGGCAGTGCCGGTATCACTGTCTGTTTCGGATTCACTTCGCTGACGCCCCGGACTGCGGTGACCGCGGCTGCCTGCCGATTTGGCGGTTCCGGTTTCCGTTTGGCTGCTCTGCTCAATGCTTTGCGCGGATTCTTCGTCAAACATCGAGAGATTGAGTTCTCCGGCATCCGCATCATACACAGAGGGCAGGACAAATGTGTCGAGTGCGAGCCAGCCGGTGAATGCGGTCAGTGCGGCGGCACATGCTGCCGCTGCAATCGTATGTGCTTTCATAGGATCACGCTCCTTTCACTTCGTTGCCCACATTATAGATTCCGAATCTGAAATCAGGATGAAAGAATTTTGAAAAAACAGCGGTTTCACAGAGCTTTCATCCCGTTTTCCGGAAACAAACAAACGGAATAGATGTCATTTGAATGAGAACGAATGCGATTTTTATATGTGCTGTTCATTCTGAGACTTTTTTCATGCTGCGACTTTTTTTCATGCTCCCATTGCGCTTTTCAAAATAATATGCTATAATAGAATGGAATATATCTGATCTTGCGGAAAGGAGGCGGTTTGTTGAAGATGATACTGCGGCGTGCTGTGCTGCTGCTGACGGCATGGGTGCTGTTTGCAGCCTGTATGCTCAGTGCGTTCGGTCCGGCAGAACATGCGGGCGGATCCTTGACAGACCTCGCATCTCCTTCGCTGCATGCTGCCGCTGCGGACGGATACTTCGGCATTGACGTGTCAAAGTATCAGGAGCGCATCGACTGGAAAGCGGCTGCTGAGGGCGGCGTCAAGTTCGCGATTCTGCGCTGCTGCAAGATCATCCGTGCCTATGACGACTGGGAACCGGATGAACGCTTTGAGGAGAACTACAAGGGCGCAAAGGAAGCAGGTATTCCGGTCGGCTGCTATATGTTTACCGATGCTGCAACCGAGAGCGAATTCTCTGACGATGTCGATTATATGCTCAAGCTGATTGACGGGAAGTCCTTTGAGCTGCCGGTGTTCCTCGATGTGGAATCTGCGACGCGGCAGGAGCATCTGCCCTCCAAGACCTTTATGCCCGCCCTGCTCTCCGGACTGGAGCGGATTGAGGAAGCGGGGCATTCCGCCGGCGTCTATTCCAGTACCGCATTTTTCTCGGAGTGCATCGACCGGAAGCTGCTTCAGGAGGACGGCTATCCGATCTGGGAAGCCAATTACTTCAACACCGTCAACGGACTGGCAAGTCCGGCAGGGCATGACCTGTCCGGCGTGGCGACAATCTGGCAGTATTCCGGAAGCGGAAAAACCGCCGGTGTCTCAACACCGGTTGACTGCAATATCTGCTATTCCAACCAGTTCTTCAGCCGGAGCGCGGCAATCGCCAACTCGATGCTTCCGAACGGTGCGCTGCGCGTCGGGTCACATTTCGATATCGCCGGAACCGTCAGCTCTGCATCTGTTTTGCGCAGTATCACCGGTGAAATCTTCTCCGCGGACAAGCCCGATACGCCGCTTCAGACGGTGACGGTCAATCCGTATGCCCGTTCCTACAAGCTGACGGGCTTCTTCACGAACCGGCTGGACTTTTCCGCGCTGCCCTGCGGCGATTATACGCTGCGGCTGACGGCTGTGGATTCCTCGGATACGACCGTTCCGATCTGTGAATCCGCATTTGCCGTGACCGAGGACGGCATTCCGCAGACACAGAGCACACAGCTCCAAGATCCTGCGGCTTCTTCATCAACCGCGATTTTGACTCCGGAGGACGGATCTTCTGTATCATCCGCACCGCCGGCAGTTCCGCAGGTACATACACCGCGCAAACAGCGAAACGGCGGTTTTGTCCGCTGGTGGCTGGGCTTTCTGGCGTGGCTCTGGGGGCATCTGCCCTGCCGTCCGCTGTTTGCCTGGGGAACCTCGCTGACACTGCGCCTGTCCCTCGGCAGAACACCGCTTCACCGCATCTTCCGCCGCCTGTGCCGCACGACCGAGATCAGCGTTCTCGCTGCGAGCATCGGCTCGGAATGGTAACTGTCTGATTCAGCCCCTTCCGGATTTCCGGAGGGGGCTGATTGTTATCGGAATCATGTATAATTTGGAATTGTATTTTTCAAAATACCTTGACATAACCTGTAATTTTGTGCTATACTGATGATATATTGTATCCTGTAAACAGGAATGAGAGAGTGGGTGTCACATGATGAAAAAGCGTCTGCTGATCGGCGTGATTGTCTGCGAAACAGAATCGCTTATGCAGCGCCGTCTTATCAAGGGAATGACAGCACAGGCATTTGCACTGGACATGGATCTGGCGATTTTTTCCTGCATTACCAATAATAGTGAACTGACTCCGCATCAGGCATCTGAGTTCAACCTCTTTTCATATATGAATCTTCCGTCCTTTGACGGCATTCTGTACCTGCGCGATTCCATTCACTGTGTGGAGGAGCGGCAGAAGATTGACGCGGTTCTGCTCGAACAGAAGCTGCCGGTTCTGGTGCTGGACGACAATACCAGCCCGTTCCCGTATCTGATGATGGATGACCGCAGCGGCTTTGAGGCGATCACCAATCACCTGATTCATGAGCACGGACTGACGGATCTGTTCTGTCTGACCGGCACCAAGGGGCATTATACCGCAGAGCAGCGCGTGCAGGGCTTCCGTGATGCCATGGAGGCTGCGCATCTGACTGTGCCGGAGGATCATATTGTCTACGGCGATTACTGGTATGATTCTGCGAAAAAGCTCGCCGCGGAATTCCTCAGCGGAGAACGCCCGATGCCGCAGGCAGTCGTGTGCGGCAATGACCCGATGGCAAAAGCACTCTGCCATACGCTCATCAGCAACGGTGTCCGGATCCCTGAGGATATCATGGTGACGGGCTATGATGCATCGCTGACCGAGACACAGAGCATGATCGCGCTGACCAGCTATGTCCGGAAGAATTTCCGGCTCGGTGCGCAGGGCGTTGCAAAGCTCTATCAGATGATGACCGGCGAAACCTGCCAGTTGACGCAGACCGAACGCATCGAGGTCATTACCGGCGACAGCTGTACCTGCGGCGTCGATCTGGATTATCTGAAGCATCAGATTGCGGTCGAGGAGCGGCAGGATGAATTCCGCTCCATGTTCCGGTCGAGCAATATGGGCATTCAGATCACACAGCATGAGACACTCGATGAGTGTATGGAGTCGATCCGGAATAATATCTACCTGATCCGTGAGTGCAGAGAGTATTATCTTTGCCTGTGTGAAGACTGGGAGGGCGGCGGCGCACTCGAAAATCCGTCGGAATACCGGCGCGAGGGCTTCCCGCAGCATATGCTGCTGAAGATCATGTACAATCAGCATGAGAACTCGATCGTGACCAAGCCGTTTCCCGCATCGAAAATGCTGCCCCGCCTGCATGAGGAGCGGGAGCGTCCGGGTGCATTCTTCTTCTCGCCACTGCACCATGACGACCGGTTCTTCGGCATCTCCGTGCTGAGCTTCGGCGAGCGCCTCGATACATATGACCGCATCTACTGCGACTGGGTGCAGAATGTGAACACTGCGCTGGAATATGTCCGCATGCAGACCTATCTGAAGCGGTTCAATAACCGGATTTATCTGTCTTCGATCCGTGATGCGCTGACGGGTCTGTACAATCAGACCGGCTACCGCAAATTTGCACATGAGTGCTTTGAAGCCGCGAAGAATGAGCACCGGCGCTTCCTGCTGCTGTTCGCGAGCTTTGATTCGCTGCGGCAGGTGAATGAGACCTACGGTCATTCCGAGGGAGACAGCGCTGTGACAGTCCTTGCGAATGCGATGAACAACAGCTGCACGACCTATGAGCGCTGTGCCCGCATTGAGGACGCGGAGTTTGCGATCATCGGCTATCAGGACTATGAGGAAGATGCCTGTCAGCGCATGATCTATGCGATTTCCGGCTATCTGGAGCATTACAATCAAAGCTCGCTGAAGCCGTATAAGATCACGGCGAGCTTCGGTCATTTCTGCGATTATATCTCACCGGATATGACGCTGGAGCAGGTGACCGAAAAGGCGGCACAGGAGATTGAGGAGAGCCGTGCCTCCCGACGGAACGAAAAGGCGTCGCCCTATTACCGCGAATTTGTCAATCTCCGCGAACGCATTTACAGCAATCCGCAGGAGGACTGGAGCATCGACTCGATGTGCCGCGACCTGATCCTGAGCCGCGGATACTTCCAGAAGCTCTATACCCGCTGCTTCGGCATCAGCTTCACGCAGGATGTCA
>CAMNAY010000127.1 GCA_946531975.1 uncultured Ruminococcus sp.
GCCGTTCTGCGCCGCGAGATTCAGCCACTCAAAATATTTTTTGTAATCCTGCGCCACGCCGTATCCGTTCCGGTAGCACTCCGCGATCAGGAACTGTGCGTCCTGCACATCCTGCTCCGCAGCCCGCAGCAGATAGCCGTATGCAGTCTCATAATTCTGCTCAACGCCCAGCCCGAAGTAATAGCGCTCGCCGAGCTCCTGAAGCGCGCCGCGGTCGCTGTCCGCTTCTGCGTGCTGCTCCAGCTCCTGCAGCGGAAGTGCGGCATAGGGGCGATAAACATGCACCGTCTTCCCCTTGCCGTCCTTCGGCGTAAAGTCTGTACAGACAGCCGGTAAAAATGCAATTTTCACGGATTCTGCTCCTCTCTCTCCGATGTGCTGTCCGGTTCATCATCAAGCAGGCTGTCGTCTCCTGCTTCCCCGATCAGCATAGAAATCAGCATACAGCCGGCGTAATCGAACCAGCCGTCCTTGCAGTGACAGACCGCCTGCTGTTCATCCTCCTCATCGGTGCGGCTTCCGGTCGTCATCTTCACATGTACATCCAGCACGACGCAGTCAAGCGTTTCGTCGGGCATATTGCGCTCAAGATTTTCGAGTTCCAGTTTCAGAGATTCGATTTTATGTTTGTCATCAGGGAACGCCTCCTCCGGCGTTTTCTTCGAGCGGATCTCATATTCTATGGTAATGTCTGCGCCGCTCAGCGACTTTGCTAAAACAGGCAGGATTTCCTCCTCCGTGAGATCCTGCTCGGCAAGCAGATTCTCACGCAGCGCTTTCGGCATCGCATAGTAGAGCATCAGCCCGTCCTCGCGGTTGATCGCCTCAAAGGTATTGGCAAACGCCTCCTCCGGCGTATCGAACAGCTTGCCTTCGATGCGCTCCTGCGGGACATTGTCAGACACAGTCTTGACAGGCTCGGCTGCCGTGCCGGTCGGATCCGGCTTTGTTTCATCTGCCGCGGCAGTTTCGGTTTCCGTCGTTGTCTGCGTTGATTCTGTTGTCGTCAGCGCAGCGGTTGTCTCTGAAGCAGTCATTTCCGTGGTACCGGCAGCAGTGCTGCTCTCAGCCGTGCTGCTGCTTTCCCTGCCGCAGCCCGTCAGCAGCAGGCAGGCTGCACTGACGACCGCTGCAATCCTGTACAGCTTCATGTCCCGCTCCTGTTCATCAGCAGTTGCTCAATCGGTTTCACTTTCATACTCAGGCTCCGGTGACGGATCAAGCATATCCGCCGCATAATCCTGTACGCTGCCCTCGACATATTCCGCGGAGATCGTATCGTACCAGCGGTCACCGATCTTGAATGTCACGAGACCCATTTCCCAGTTTTCATATTCCTCATCATCCGGATAATGAACGACAATATGCACCACGCAGTATTCCGGAGCCTCGCCGTGATAGCTCCAGCCCTTCAGCAGCGCTTCGACACTCTCCTTCGCATCCTCCGAGTCATCGTATCTGGAATACTCAAACGTGTCGTCCGCTTCCATTTTCGCGTCCGCTTCCGCAAAGGTCATCTGCTCTTTAAGTTCATAGGTGAACACATGGTCATCGGGATCATCTTCCATTTCCACGTCAAATTCCTCTTGCAGATATGCAATCGCGCCCTGCAATTCTTCTCCGAGGCTCTCTGCAAAGCATTGCGGCAGACATGCAAACAGTTTGACGGCATCCGCAGCGATATAGGCATCCATTGCCTTCTTTGCGGCTTCCTCAGGGGTTGCAGAGCCTTCAAACGCGTCCGCAGGCAGCGTCACAGAAGCACTTCCTCCGTTTGCAGGCTTGGTGTGCTCCTCCTTCTCCGATACATCGGATGTTTCCGCAGTCGTTTCGGTTGTATTCGTATCGGCTGTCAGATCTGTTCCGTCCGTGTTCTTGCCGTCCTCCGCCGTTCCGTCTGCGGAAGTTGTCGTCGCCGCCGCTGCGGAGGAACTGCTTTCCGCCGCGCTGCTCTCATCCTTGCCGCAGGCAGTCAGAAGCAGCCCAGCCGCTGCGAGAATTGCCCATACTGAACCTTTTTTCATCGCAATTCGCCTCTTTCTCATTTCACGTATCATCCGGTTTATGCCGCTTACAGCACAATTAACACTTGATTATAACACCATTCCGCCGCCGCTGTCAAGAATCGGGGCATATTTCGCACAATTTCGGGGCTTTTTCGGCTTTGCACCTTATTTTTTTCGGTGAATATTCCAAATCCGGCACACAGCTTCCCGGTTCGTCCATTCCGGACATCCCTCCGCCTTGACTTCCGCGTTTTTTTGTGATATAATAATTATGAGTTCATATGCCGGAAAGGAACCGGCATGCTCACGCTGCGGATTTGCTCCGCAGACATCCGGTTGAAGGAGGATACGAACATGCGTCATATTCAGACCATCGAGACCCGCAATCTTTGCGAGAGCGCAAAGAAGGGCGGCTGCGGCGAATGCCAGACTTCCTGTCAGTCCGCCTGCAAGACCAGCTGCGGCATCGCAAATCAGCAGTGTGAAAACACTCAGCAGAAGTCCGCAAAATAATTGGTTTTGCAACCGAACGAATGCCGCCCCGTTCAGAGGCGGCATTTTTCGCAGATATAACCCGCGGGCTTCTGTCCCTGCGGAAACCATAAACCGTAAAGGAGAACCGCATGATTCATCAGTATCAGCTCGGCGGCTACAATATTGTGCTGGATGTATGTTCCGGCTCCGTTCATGCCGTCGATGCCCTTGCATATGACATGATCGCCATGTACGAAGATCATGACCGTGAAACGGTCGAACGGGAGATCTGGGCGAAATATCAGGGTACCCCCGATCTCACGCGGGAAGATGTTTCGGAATGCTATGACGATATTACCTCGCTCAAGGACGCAGGCAAGCTCTTTGCACCCGACACCTTCGCGCCCATGGCAGGCACGCTGAAGCGCAAGACTGCGGGCGTCGTCAAGGCGCTCTGCCTGCATATCGCCCACACCTGCAACCTCAACTGCTCCTACTGCTTTGCAAGTCAGGGCAAATACCACGGCAACCGCGCCGTCATGTCCTTTGAGGTCGGCAAGCGTGCCCTCGATTTTCTGGTCGAAAATTCCGGCACACGGCATAATCTGGAGGTCGATTTCTTCGGCGGAGAGCCTCTGATGAACTTTCAGGTCGTCAAGGATCTCGTTGCCTATGCGCGGAGCATCGAGCAGGAGAAAAACAAGCATTTCCGCTTTACGCTTACCACAAACGGCATGCTGATCGACGACGATGTCATCGACTTTGCAAACCGTGAGTGCAGCAATGTCGTGCTGTCACTGGACGGCAGAAAAGAGATCCACGACCGCTTCCGCGTGGACTTTGCCGGAAACGGCAGCTGGGAGAAAATCGTCCCGAAATTCCAGAAGCTCGTCAAGGCACGCGGCGGAAAGAACTATTACATGCGCGGTACCTTCACGCATGCGAATCCTGATTTTCTTGAGGATATCAAGGTCATGCTCGGACTCGGCTTCCGCGAGCTGAGCATGGAGCCGGTCGTCTGTGCGGAAGGCGATCCCTCTGCATTGACAGAGGAGGATCTGCCGGTCGTCATGGAGCAGTACGAAAAACTTGCAGAGCTGATGATCTCCGAGCGGAAAGCCGGTACACCGTTCACGTTCTATCACTACATGATCGACCTGACCGGCGGTCCGTGCATCTACAAGCGCATCTCCGGCTGCGGATCCGGTACAGAGTACATGGCTGTGACACCGTGGGGCGACCTCTACCCCTGCCATCAGTTCGTCGGCGAGGAGAAGTTCAAGCTCGGCGATATCTGGAAGGGCGTGGAGAACACGGCAATTCAGGATGACTTCATGGCATGTAATGTCTATGCACGCGAGGAGTGCAAAGACTGCTGGGCGCGGCTGTACTGCTCCGGCGGATGTGCCGCGAACGCCTATCATGCGACCGGAACCGTGCGCGGCGTCTATGAAGCCGGATGCAAACTGTTCCGCAAGCGTATGGAATGTGCGATTATGGCTGAGATTTCAAAAACCGTCGCACCCGATATCTCCGGAAACGAAAACGGCTGAACCGTTCCGCCGCATGATCTGACAGCAAGGAGGGATTACGATGCAGCACAGGCAGACCGGCTGGATCCTCGGCATCGCAGCAGGAACCGCCGTCGCGTCACTTGCCGCATTATTTCTGTTTCACGGAAAGAGCAGCAGCACCGAACCCACTGCAATGCAGGCCGAAAATTCCGAATCTGCTGAAATTACAGAGCAGACCGATCCGTCTGTCACAACAGACTGCGATCCTGCGGAAACAGACGACGGCGCACCGGAGCTGCATTACCCGACGGTCGCGCTGAACACTGCGCATTACCCGATGTTTCCGGAAGCGGGGCTGGATATGCTGCTCTATGACGATCCGCTGCGCGGCGAAGACGACCGCTATGTCATGCTTCGGGATTCTGAATCGGTGATTCTGAGCGAACCGGTCAGTCTGATGAAAATGCCGGAAGGGTCGGAATCTGTCACGCTCTGGCTTTCGTATGACCCAGAACAGCTCGGCGGACTGCTCAGTCATACAATGATCATGCGGTTTGATCCGGATGACGGGAGCGGAGAGCAGTTTTACCCCGTGGAGAATACCGTCACAGATGAACAGCAGCACCGTCTCAGCGCCGTAATCACCGAGCCAGGCATCTATTTCGCATACGATTATGACGCATGGGCGCGGCTCTGGGGCATTCAGACCGATTCAGCGCTGTGCTACCGGAATCCGGACATCGGTTTTTCCGTTGAGCTGCCTGCGGAGGTCATGTTCTATGAGTATATGCTGGATTGCAGCCGGCTGGATGATTATGTTGGTCTGCCGCCGGAGGAGCGCTTTACCGATGAATACGGCGCTGACCATATCGTGCCGCTGATGTTTAATCAATCGGACTCGGCAGAGGGTGTGACCGGTTTTACACTCGAATGGATCCGCGAATGCGGCGGCGCAGATACCGCAGCAGGACACAGAATCGACGGAATCGAAGCGATGAATCAGCTCGGAACGGTCGGGAAATTTGAAATACTGGAAGATCAGACCGGATCTTCCGGCGGTGCAGATTACAGGATCATTGCCGCGAAATCGGACGGCAACCGCTCGCAGGGCATCTCCGGCTGCATACAGCTCGACGCCTACTATGACCTGCGCGACGGCGAGATCGTGCATATCAGTTACAGCATCGACCCGTCAGAGAAGGACAGCCTGTATCAGCCCCTTCGCAGCAGCTTTGACACCTTCCGCAAAACCTGATGATACAAAAGGGCCCCGAAAGCCTAGCGTGAGAAACTAATTTTGAAGTTTTAAGCCATAGTATTTCTGATCTAAAGTCAGAAGTGCTATGGCTTTTCTGTTGAATCGGCATCAGGAATTCTTATTGTTTGTGTCATCCTCTCTTTATCGTTTGTCCGATGTTGATTTTCACTGGGCGCGGGGCGCGAATGCGA
>CAMNAY010000128.1 GCA_946531975.1 uncultured Ruminococcus sp.
GAAAACACGGTTTTTCGATGCTTTTTCCGCGAAACGCTTGACAGAACGGAAAAAATCCTGTACAATATATATGTATGTCTATCAGATTCAGAAGGAAAGGAATTTGCACATGATTTTACTGGATGATATCCGCACTGAGCTTGTGAATGCACGGCCGGAGGTCAAGGAGCTGGGCGAGGTGCTTCAGATCGCACGCGCAAAAGCGGATCTCGGCGATCTCCGCCGGCAGATGGAATATGAAGGGTTCTGGGACGATCACGAAAAAGCACAGAAGATCACCCAGCGATGCAATACACTGGAGCGGAAAATCGAGAACTTCGAGAAGCTGGAGAGCCTGCTGGAAGATACGATCACGATGATCGAACTGGCACAGGAGGAGGGTGACGATTCCTCTGACGATGAGATCATGGCGGATGCGGAGAAGTTCAAGGAGCAGCTCGCCGCCGAAAAGCTCAAGACGCTGCTGACCGGTGAATACGACAACTCCAACGCAATCATCACGCTGCATGCCGGCGCGGGCGGCACCGAGGCGCAGGACTGGACCCAGATGCTCTACCGCATGTACAATAAGTACGCGGAGAGTCACGGCTTCAAGGTTGATCTGCTGGACTGGCTCGACGGCGATGAGGCGGGCGTCAAGTCTGCGTCCTTCATGGTGCAGGGCGAAAATGCCTACGGCTTCCTGAAGTCTGAGGCGGGCGTTCACCGTCTGGTGCGTGTGTCTCCGTTCGATGCACAGGGACGCCGCCACACATCCTTTGCCGCGGTCGAGGTCATGCCGGAGCTGTCTGATGATGTCGAGGTCGAGATCAGACCGGAGGACATCAAGATGGATGTGTTCCGGTCGAGCGGTGCCGGCGGTCAGCATATCAACAAGACCAGCTCGGCTGTCCGTCTGACGCATCTCCCGACAGGCATCGTCGTTTCGTGTCAGACACAGCGTTCGCAGTTCCAGAACAAGGACTACTGTATGAAAATGCTCCGCGCAAAGCTCGTTGAAATCAAGGAGCGCGAGCATCTGGATAAGATTTCCGATATCAAAGGCGACCAGCTCAAGATTGAGTGGGGCAGCCAGATCCGTTCCTACGTGTTCATGCCTTATACGCTCGTAAAGGATGTCCGTACCGGCTGCGAGACGGGTAATGTGCAGGCGGTCATGGACGGCGATCTTGATGCGTTCATCAACGCCTACCTGAAGGCACTCTCTCATGGCACGCTCAAGGCCGGTGCTGCCGCGGGTGAGGATGAATAAAAGCATTTCTGACAGTCTCCGGCACAGGAGACTGTCCTTTTTTAAGGAGGATTATTCCCCATGAGGCTTCATACGGATGCTGTCAGGGCGCAGACGGGTCTGCGGTATGACAGCGCGGTGCGTGCATTTTGCGGCGTATTGGACGGATATCCGGTGTTTCTCCGGCAGCTTCCGCGGCAGAATACGGTTCTGCTTCAGATCGCGGGCGAACTGCCGGATGCAGAGAACGCCAATGCGCTGCTTCAGGCGTGGCAGACGCAGCACCCGTGTATTCTTTCGGCGGTGTATAAGAGCCGCATGATGAGCTGCCTGTTTATGCTTCCGAAGAAGGAGCCTGACCGCACGATCTGTGATCTTGCGGCAGCGGCGGTGTCGGCTGCGGCAGAGCTGCACATGCGGCCGTGCTGCATGTCCTGCGGGACGGAGGATGCCTATGCGCCGTACTTCCTGAAGCGAAACGGTCTGACGGTATGTCCGGACTGCAAGGCGAAGCTCGAACAGCAGCTTGCTGCGGAACAGGAGAAGCAGACGCAGATGAATCCGAACTATGCCGGGCTGCTGCTCGGCGCATTGCTCGGTGCCCTGCTTGTATTCGGCATGACGTGGTTTGTGGTGCGCGCAGGAAGAATCTCGGTGCTGACTGCCTATGCCGGCGTACTGCTGGGCTTTCTGCTGATGAAGAAATTTGGGAAAAAGGTGACGCTGCCGGCAGCCGGAATGTGTACGCTGCTGTGTCTGCTGGGTGCTTCCTGCGGGATCTTTCTGCATTCAGCACAGAATCTGGCGCAGACAAACCGGAATGTGACGAGTGTGATCCTGCTGATGTCGGATGGGAACCGTTTGCAGGGCGGGCTGACTGCCGGACAGCGGAGTGCTTACGATCTGCTGTTCGGTGAGCCCGATGCGATCGAACAGACCAAATCCGTTACAAAGGAGCATGTCCGCATGATCGCTGAAAATGATACGACAGGGGAATGCATGCGGCATCTCCGCGCACTGTACCGGATTCCGATTTACCGGACTCTGCGAAGTGAAAGCCGCGAGCAGCTTTTCTGGGGCTTCCTTTCCGTAGCTGCCGGTGCGGTGATGTGTACTTATCCGATTCTGCGCGAGCGAAAAGGCTCGTATCAGCTCAGAAAGCCGGTGACAGCATGAGCCGGCGGATCATTGTGATCGGCGGCGGGGCTGCCGGTCTGAGCGCTGCGGCTTCTGCTGCGGAAAGCGGCGCTTCTGTGACGGTGCTGGAGCGGCTGCCGCGTGTCGGCAAGAAGATTCTCCTGACCGGAAACGGCAGATGCAACCTCGGTAATACGCATCTGAATGCCGAAAACTATCACGGAACCTTTCCGCACGGCATGCAGATCATTCAGCAGTTCGACAGCGGGCGCTTTTTCCGCGGGATGGGTCTGTATACCCGCACAGATCCGGAAGGGCGGATGTATCCGGCAAGCGGAACGGCGGCATCGGTTCTCGATGCGCTGCGCTTCCGGGCGGAGCAGCTCGGCGTGCAGACGCTCTGCGGGAAACAGGTGACCGGTCTGAAGCATACCGGCGCAAAATGGCAGGTGTTCTGCGGAGAGACTGCGTTTTCTGCGGATGCGGTGATCGCGGCGGCAGGCGGAAACGCAGCGCCGAACTGCGGAACGGACGGAAATCTGCTGCCTGTTTTCAAGCGGCTGGGGCTGACGGTCATCCCGCCGAAGCCCGCACTCTGTCCGATCCCGACGGATCCGGCGGCGGTGCGTCCGCTGAAGGGACTGCGCGTGCGTGCCGAGGCATCGGCATCGGTCGGCGGAAAGCGCCTGCGGACAGAACGCGGAGAGGTGCAGTTCACCGATACGGCGCTTTCGGGCATCTGTATCTTCAATCTGTCCCGCATTGCGGCGATGCACGGCGAACGCACTGAGATTGTGCTGAATCTGCTTCCGGATTATTCGGAAGGGGAGTGCGCAGAGATCCTGCGGGAACTGCTTGCACAGCGCGGAGACCTGCCTGCCGGCGATCTGCTCAGCGGTCTGCTGCCGAAGCGGATCGGTGAGGTCTGGATTAAGGCAGCACTCGGAACGGCAAATGCCGCAGCGGGAGAGCTGCTGCATGCGGAAGCCGCGCAGCAGCGCCTGCTCAGCCTGCTCCGCGGGAGACGGTTCCCCGTGACCGGTCTGGCGTCCTTTGCACAGGCACAGGTGACTGCCGGCGGAATTGCAGGGCAATGCCTGACGAAAACACTGGAAGCCAAGGGGCTTCCCGGACTGTATTTCTGCGGCGAACTCGTCGATTTTGACGGGGATTGCGGCGGTTATAATCTTACATGGTGCTGGGCTTCCGGCAAATTGTCCGGAAGAAATGCAGCGGAATCAATCTATCATGTGAGGAAATAGACAAAAACTACGAATACAATAATAACGGAGAGGTGAAGAATGTGTCTGACACAGAGCTGATCACGCTGCTTCGGACGCATCCGGAGGAGGGCTGTAAGGCGCTGTTGGATCAGTATACCGGCATGGTACTGGCAATTTGCCGCAGAAAACTCGGCGGATTCTGCACGGCAGAGGACATCGAGGAGCTCGCCAGTGACATTCTGTTTCTGTTCTGGCAGAAGCGCGATATGCTCTCAGAGGAGCGCGGAAATATCCGGGCGCTGCTGTCTACAATGGCAAACAGGCGCTGTATTGATTATTACCGCAGCAATGCATCAAAAATGAATGTCCGGACACAGCCGATCGAGGAACTGTCCGAATTCCTGCCGGATGCCAATCCGAATCCGGAGGAACAGGCGGTATCTTCGGAGCGGAAAACGCAGCTGATGGATGCGCTGCGCAGGCTGGAGCCGCAGGATGCGGAACTGATTGTCCGGAAGTATTACCGCGGAGAGACCGCTGCAATGATCGCAGAGTCGCTGGGAATGCGGACCGGTACGGTTGAAATGAGGCTCTCGCGAATCAGACAGAAACTCAAAGGCTTTTTGGAAGGGGGTGGAAAGGATGACGCTTGATCAGGAATTACAGCAGATGATGCAATCACTGACCGCGCAGGAAGAAGCGCAAATCGAGCAGATGTCACCGCTTTCCGCCGCTGACAAGGCTGCTGAGGCACGAATCCGCTCGAAGGTCATGACCATGGCGACGGCTGCACTCGCAGGTGTTGCTGCAACAGGACAGGCAGCAGCTACAAAATCCGCACTGAAATCAATCAAAATGACCGGCTCGAAGCTCCCGCTGATCGCAGGATCTGCGGCGGCTTGCGCGGCTGTTGTGACACTCGCGGCGGTGTATCATTACACCCGCGTCAAAAATCCGGAGGTCAAGAATCCGGAATCCTCCGCTGTTGTGACGGAAGTCTCAACACCCGTACAGACGGATGTGACACAGAATACAGAAGTGACACAGGGCACCGAAATCACAGAAGAAAGAACGGAAACACAGCCTGTTACCTCGGTCTGCGGCGCTGTCACCTCGGCAACCGCTGCAACCACTGAGACAACGGCTTCCCCGAAAACGACAACTGAGAAGAAGACGAGCGGTACAACATCGAATCCCGTCGTGACCGCTACCGGAACGGGAACGACCGAGCCGCCTGACCGCACAACGCCGCCCTCCGCCACGCAAGACAACACGACGGAGTGGACTACGACAGAAACCACGACAGAGTCTGTCTATCATCCTCTGACGGAGACGGATCCGCCGGAACATGAATGGTGGGTCTGGGACGGTCACGGTTACTGGGACAATAATGATTTCCAGATCCGGCGCCGCAGACAGCCGACATGGGAGACTGTCGCAATCCCGATTCCGGAGGCTCTTGCGAACGGGGAGAATGAGGAACTCCCTGATGAGGCAAGCCCTGACGGAGAGATCCCTGAGGAAGAATAAGATCAGTGAAAACGCCATAGGATTCAGCGAATGATTCAGAATCCTATGGCGTGTTTTTTTACATGAACAGAAAAATCCGACCGGCTTTGACACCGGTCGGATTCGTTTCACAGATTGACAGTTGTTAGCTGTGTATGGATTACACGCAGCCCTGTGCCTTCATTGCCTCAGCAACCTTCAGGAAGCCTGCGATGTTTGCACCTGCGACGAGGTCATCGCCGAGACCGTACTCGTTTGCAGCACTGATGGATGCCTTGAAGATGTTTGCCATGATGCCCTTCAGCTTTGCATCAACCTCCTCAGCAG
>CAMNAY010000129.1 GCA_946531975.1 uncultured Ruminococcus sp.
AGGTCTTTCCATGTCAGCGAAAGCGAGCGGTTCTGCGTGTCGGCGGTACAGGAAAGCGCACCGCATTTCAGCGCTGTGACCGGCTCCTTCGGCATCAAAGGCACCTGCCCGCAGACGGTTCCGCTTTCGCGCCAGCTCTGCGCCTGCGGCAGAATGACCTGCCCGACTGCAAAACCTTGCAGCGCCGACTGATACGCCGCGGCGTTCTTCGCTCCGCAGAGCAGGACATCGACACGGCGAATGCCGCAGTCTGTGAGATACCGCTGCATGTACTGCGGATTCCGGACCTCTCCGCTGAGATCGGCACAGACGGTACAGCCCTCCGCGGAAATCACCAGCACGGAATTCTGTGTTTTGCCGAGCGCCGCAACATGCAGTTCGCGGGCATCGCGCACTGTCTCAAATATTCCGACACAGGTGAGCAGCAGCATACACGCGAGCAGACCGCTCAGCAGCCTGCGCGGTTCCGTGTGCATTGCCAGCCCGGTCAGCATCAGCAGCGCACAGATGACCAGCACTGTCCGCAGTGCCGGCGATGTCACCGTCAGATGCGAAAACGGCAGACGCGATGCGGCATCCGCCCAGACACGGGTCAGCCTGCAAAGCCCCGCGGCGGGCGTGAGCAGAAAGCCTGCCAGACCGCCCGTCAGCAGAAATGCAAAGCCAAGATACAGCGCACAGACCGCAAACGGCAGAATCATCAGATTGCTGAACGGTGCGATCAGCGAGCTTTCGCCGCAGAACAGCACCGACGCCGGAAAAACCGACAGTGCGACTGCTGCCAGCTCCAGCAGATCTGCGCGCAGTCCGCTCCAGCCGGTTCGCTGAACCAGATACGGCGCGGCAACACCGATTCCGAAGACGCCCGACACCGACAGCCAGAAGCTCACCGAACCGATGACATACGGCGTCAGCACCGTGCAGGCAAACATCGTAATACAGAGCGAACGCAGCGTGTCACCCCTTCGCCCGAACAGCGGCGCCGAGCGCGCAAGCAGCAGCATGCAGGCGGCACGGTACACTGACGCAGACGCATCCACGAGCAGAATAAACAGCAGCACCGCAGGAATCATCAGCAGAAACTGCCGTTTGCGCGAGAGATGCAGCAGCCGGAACACCCAGCCGAGCGCCATGCAGAACAGCACAAGATGCAGACCGGATACCGCCGTGATATGTCCGGCACCCGTCTGATACAGCGCTTCCGAGGTGTCCGCGCTGAGCATGGACTTATCGCCGAACAGCATCGCACAGAACAGCCCCGCGTCTGCCTCCGGCATTGCCAGCGAGATGCGCTGTGTCATGCAGGCACGGTAATCCTGCATCATCCGCCGGAGCGAAAACCCGCGGTCTCTGCGGATTTCCCGTACATCGGCGCGGTAAATGCGGAGATACTGTCCGCGTCCCGCCTGATATGCTGCGGTGTCATAGCGGTAATCCGAAGCAATCCGCGTCAGCTCCGCAGAAAGCATCACTGTGTCGCCGGTTTTCAGCTCCGGCACCTCTGCGCCCGCATACCAGTCGATGACCGCGGGAATCCCGTTCAGCCGCGTCGAAAGCGTATAGCGTGCGCGGTCGCCGCCGAGCACTGCGGAGCCGGTCACTTTTCCGGTGCATTCCGTCCGCTGCCCGTCCAGCGCACAGAGCGGACGCCGGATCAGACCGTCGTAGACCAGCCACGCGGTCATGCCGAGAACCGCCCCGCAGATCATGCAGAGCATCTCCTTCCGCCGGCGGCAAAGCATCAGAGCTGCTCCCGCTGCAAGCAGAACGGCGGCACCGGCAGCGCAATGATGCAGAAAAGCCGACAGCAGACCTGCAATCCAGCTCAGCGTAAACCACTCTGCGCCGAAGATACAGGCTTTGCCGCCGGCTATCTCCTCAGACGGTGCAGTCTTCGGACGCACCGCTTCATTCTGTTTCACACACCCTGATCGGCAGACCAGCCCATTTTCTGACCGGCAATCAGATGGAAGTGCAGGTGCGGGACAGTCTGACCGGCATCCTCACCGCAGTTGGTGATGACGCGGAAGCCGCTGTCGAGCTTCTGCTCCTGTGCGTATTTTGCAATCGCGGTAAAGATTTTACCGACGACTTCTGCATTTTCAGCGTTCACGGCAGATGCGCCGGAAATATGCTGCTTCGGAATGAACAGCACATGAACCGGTGCAATCGGGTTGATGTCCTTGAACGCATAGACGTATTCATCCTCATAAACCTTTGTGCTGGGAATCTCTCCCGCGATGATCTTGCAGAACAGGCAGTCCATAGTAAAATCCTCCTTCTATTCACTCAGTCCGCGCCCCAAAAACGGGAACTGCGGAGATCCGCCGGACAGAACGCCGCAGAACATGAGATGCAGCGTTCTGTCTGCCGGAATACAGTATCCTTATTTCAGCATTGCGCCCGCAATTTCCTTCAGGCTGCTCAGTGCTGCATCGACCTTTGCAGCATCGCCGATGCCTCCCATTGCGTTATCGGGTCTGCCGCCGCCCTTGCCTCCGGTTGCCGCTGCTGCCTGCTGAATGATCTTGCCGGCATGTGCGCCCTTTGCGACTGCGGATTTCGAGCAGACACAGTAGAAGTTGCCGCCGTTTCCGCTCACGCCTGCGAGCAGTGCGATGACATGTTCTTCCTTGTCGCGGATCTGGTCGCCGAGCTTGCGAAGGGTGTCGGGCTTGACGTCCGCGAGCTTTGCGGAGACGATCTTGATGCCGTTCAGCTCCTCAGCGCCGGTAAAGAGATCGGCGAGCTGGCTGTTTGCGAGCTTCTGGTTGAGCTGTTCGATCTCGCGGGTCTTGTCGCGCAGTTCGTTGGAAATTGCTGCGCACTTCTCCGGCAGCTCTGTCGGATTTGCAAGCTTCAGTGCCTTTGCGGCATCTGCGAGGGTCTGCTCGGTCTGTGCCAGCAGCTTCAGCACATTCGCGCCGGTCACGAGCTCGATTCTGCGGACGCCTGCCGCAACGGAGCTTTCCGATACGATTTTGCACAGTCCGATCTGCGCGGTGTTGGAGACATGCGTACCGCCACAGAATTCGATCGAGCTGTCGCCGGCGGTGACAACACGGACGACATCGCCGTACTTTTCACCGAACAGCGCCATTGCGCCGAGCTTCTTCGCTTCTTCAATCGGCATTTCCTGTGTTGTCACAGGCTGTGCCGCGAGGATTTCTCTGTTGATGATCTGCTCGACCTTTGCCAGCTCCTCTGCGGACACTGCGGAGAAGTGGGAGAAGTCGAAGCGGCAGCGGGCTGCGTCAACGAGCTGACCTGCCTGATGCACATGATCGCCCAGCACCGAGCGGAGCGCTGCCTGAAGCAGATGCGCCGAGGTGTGGTTGCGCATGATTGCGCTGCGGCGGTCGGTGTCGATCTTTGCGCTGACGGCATCGCCGACCTTCAGCGTGCCGAGCTCCAGCGTACCCATATGCAGGAATCTGCCGTCGCCGTCCTTGCGGGTATCGGCAACTGCGAAGGTCACTTCCGCCTCACCCTCTGCATAGACAGCGATCTCGCCGGTATCGCCGACCTGACCGCCGCTCTCTGCATAGAACGGGGTGCGGTCGAGCACGACCACGGCATTTTTGCCCTCCTCAAGCGTATCAACGGCTTCGCCGTCACTGAGGATTGCGAGAACCTTTGCGCTCTCGGCAGTGCTGGTATAGCCGGTGAATTCGGTCTTGGGCGTGCCCTTGGGCGCGGTTACATCGCCGCCCCACGAGGTCTTGACCTTCGATGCACGGTCGGCTCTTGCGCGCTGCTTCTGCTCCTCCATGCATGCACGGAAGCCCTCCTCATCGACGGAAATGCCCTGCTCCTCCGCCATTTCAACGGTGAGGTCGATCGGGAAGCCGTAGGTATCGCTGAGGGTGAAGGCATCCTTTCCTGCGAGAACGGTCTTGCTCTCCTGCTTCAGCGCCGCGATCATATCGTTCAGGCGGTCTGTGCCGTTGTCGATCGTGCGGGCAAAGCTCTCCTCCTCGTGGCGGATGATGCGGATAATGAGCTCCTGCTTCTCCTTCAGTTCAGGATATGCGCCCGCATTCTCGTGAATGACAGTCTCCGCGACCTGATAGAGGAACGGCTCCTTGATGCCGAGCAGTCTGCCGTGACGCGCCGCTCTGCGGAGCAGACGCTTCAGGACATAGCCTCTGCCGTCGTTTGCCGGGGTGATGCCGTCGCCGACCATGAACACGGTCGAGCGGATGTGGTCGGTGATGACGCGGAGCGAAACGTCGCTCTTTTCGTCGGTGTGATATTCGATATTTGCAATTTTGCAGATATGCTTCATGATATTCTGCACGGTATCGACCTCAAAGAGGTTGTCAACCCCCTGCATGACACAGGCAAGACGCTCAAGTCCCATGCCGGTGTCGATGTTCTTGTTCTTCATCTCGGCATAGTTGCCCTTGCCGTCGCTGTCGAACTGCGAGAACACGAGGTTCCAGATCTCGATGATACGGTCGCAGTCGCTCGCCTGCTCAAAGCTCTCGAACGGACCGTAAGCCTCGCCGCGGTCGAAGTGAATCTCGGAGCAGGGACCGCACGGACCTGAGCCGTGCTCCCAGAAGTTGTCGGCTTTGCCGAGGCGGATGATGCGGTCGTGCGGAATGCCGATCTCCTTTTCCCAGATCTGCTCTGCCTCATCGTCGCTCTCGAAAATGGTGATCCAGAGGCGGTCTGCGGGAATGGCGAGCTTGCCGGTCAGGAATTCCCACGCCCATGCAATCGCCTCGTGCTTGAAATAATCGCCGAAGGAGAAGTTGCCGAGCATCTCGAAGAAGGTGCCGTGGCGGGCGGTCTTGCCGACGCGCTCGATATCGGGCGTGCGGATGCACTTCTGGCAGGTCGTCACGCGGACATTGGGCGGAACAGCCTGTCCCAGAAAGAATTTTTTGAGCGGCGCCATGCCGGAGTTGATGAGCAGCAGGGAGTTGTCGCCCTTCGGGATCAGCGAAGCGCTGTCCATGCGCGTGTGATTCTTGCTTTCAAAGAATGAGAGATACTGCTCGCGCAGCTCATTCAGTCCTGTCCATTCCATGTTCTCAGGATTCCTTTCGTTTTCGGATTATTTTTGATATGCCATTTGCACATAACAATACATCTTACAGTATAGCGCTTTTTCGGGGATTTGTCAAGGGATTTTGCTTGATTTGTGCGGGGATGCCTGCCTGCTCCGGCGCTGATTTTGCTCCGATGTTTTCATTCTGAGATTATTTCATCTGCTCCCATTGCACTTTTCTGCATAATATGGTATAATGGATGTAATTACATCCAAAGGACGATTGAAAACATGAGAATCCGATTCAAAAAATGGGCAAGACCCGAAATCGCCGCATCGCCGTTCTGCATGGACGACGCAAGAGCCATGCGCGGACACTGGC
>CAMNAY010000130.1 GCA_946531975.1 uncultured Ruminococcus sp.
GCCAGCCGTCTTCGAGCTTCTGCTGGAAGATGCCGTACTCATAGCAGATCGAGTGACCGGTCGCGGGATAGCCCGTTGTTGCGAGGCCGTCGAGATAACATGCTGCGAGTCTGCCCAGACCGCCGTTGCCCAGACCTGCATCCGGCTCATAGTCATAGATGCGGTCGAGGTTAATATCAAACTTCTTCAGGAATTTCTCCATATCTTCAGCCAGTTCGAGATTGTAAAGGCTGGTCTTGAGGGAGCGTCCCATCAGGAATTCCATCGAAAGATAGAAGATCTGCTTTGCGCCCGTCGAGTTCACATGGTTCATGAACTTCTGGCGCTTGTTTTTCATCAGTTCACAGATTACCGCCGAGAGTGCAAGGTAGATCTGCTTGTCGCTCGCCTCATCCGGCGAAACATTGAACTGTGTTTGCAGGCGATTCAGGAAATCCTGCGTCACCTTCTCGGAATATTTGGACATTGCTAACTCCATTCTCCGGTGCCTCACATCACATGCGGCGCTGATGCCGTTCACGGGGATTCTGCCCCGCACGCACAGCGGATGATCGCTCCCGCAGCACCGGTTCTGACGGGGGCGTGAAAGTCTGTTCTCTGCACAGAGCAGGGCATTCCGCAGCGGGAATTGCCGCAGACAGACTTTGTACAATACCATTTTATTATACCCGATTTACTAACAAAATGCAATAGCTGAAATACACAAATTTCCCGCGTAAAATCCGGAAAAACAGCCCCGTTGCCCGTTTTGTCAATCGGCAGATTCCACGAATTTTTGACAAATGATTACTGCAAAACAACGAACACTCCGAAAACGCTCTCTCATTTTTATGCAGAACCGCGAAAACAATACAAAAACCTGTTTTCCGCAGCATTTCACGCAAAGGAAGCGGCGGACATTCCTGTCCGCCGCTTGAATTGTTCGTTCGGTCAGCCCATTCCGCCGCCGTACATGCTGTAATAATACGACATCAGTGCTTCCTGATAGCCCATAATATCAAGATCCAGAACCTTATAGCGCTTAAAAGCCTTTTCGTTGCGCTTGACGGTCAGTGCATCTGCCTTCTCACGCATCAGATCCTTAAACGCATCGCTGTACATCTCAGTCCGGACGCTTTCTCTTGTGGAGGAATTCCAGATGTCATCCTCTGTGATGCGCTCGCGGATGTCCATTTTCACGACAATGTAGATCGTTTCCTCATCGTCGGAGAGGATTTTTTCCGGCTTCAGCAGCGGTGTATCCGGATTGGCTGCCCACTCATAAACTGTCTTGCAGGGCGTGTAATACGGCTCAGTCGTCGTTGTATCCGCTTCCTGCTCATGCTCACTCTTGGTCGCGGTCGTGCTGACTGCCAGCGTCCGCTCCTTTTCAAAGGAGTAGGTGACGGTTGTCTTTGCGGTGGTCGCCGTGGTCTCGTCCTCGCCCGTGGTCGTGCCGGTGGTTTCGGTCGTAACCTCAACCGTCGTAGTGGTCTCGGTGGTGTCGCCGTCCTGCCCCGCAGCAGTCGTTGTCACGGTCGTTTCGGTGGTCGTTTCATCATTCTCCGCATCAGCCGTCGTATCGGTCTCGCCCTTCTCATTGGTGGTAACCTTCGCGGTGGTTGCAGTGGTAACGGTCTTGCCGTCCTCATCGGTGGTGGTGACAGCAGCCTCAGAGATTGAGGTCTGGTAGTTGGCGTTTTCGTCGATGAGGAAATCCATCTCGTTCATCAGCTCTGCTTCACTGCCGTTCTTCTTTGCGAGGCGGCTCATGAAGTCATCTGCCATCTTCTCGATTTCCTTCTTGCCGTCCGCCTTGAGCAGATTGCCCTCGCCGTCCTTCAGAGGCATCTCGATATACTTGATACGCAGATGATTCTCTGCGTAGTAGTCCTTCATGTCCTCATCCTTGACGCCGACCGATCCTTCATCGCCGTAATAGGCTTCCCAGATTGCGTTCTGCTTGTAGTTGTTGGTGACGATATCCTTCACGGACTGCTCGCCGATGCCGGCGCTTTCATAGAACTTGCCGTAGTAGCTCATGTTGGATGCGGTCTCGTTCTTGATTGCCGCGAGCTGATCACCGGTAAGTGTCAGACCCAGCGCATCAAACTCACGCTCGACCTCGACGAAATCGAGGCAATGCTCAGCGGCCTTGTTCTGGATCCATTTCTCGGCGCTGATCTCGTCGATCGTTGCGTCCTTCATGATCTTTTTGATTTCCTTGGTTTCCTTGACATCGTCGAAATTCTGTCCGCCGTCACGCAGAACAGACATTGCCTCGGTATATGCGCTGGTCGCATAGTAGAGATAGATGCCGGCGCGGACATCATATCCGTCAACGGTCATTGCGTTGGCGGTGTTTTCGCCGCAGGATGCGCAGCCGAATGCAGTACAGACTGCAAGCAGCGCCGCCGCAGCTTTCTTCAGCAATTTCATAGGTAAAAGAGCCTCCTTCATGTTCGGGAAAATTCGATACAAAGCTATTATACATGATTTTCGCGGAAAAGTCCAGTCTTTTTGCCATATTTTTTCGTTTTTTCACAAAAGATGCGGGCAGCCGCTGCAAGATTACAGCAGGGGACAGCATCTTTGTCCAACGAGCTGCGCTCATTGAGTGCCTCACAAATATTTCCTCCGCGATTATCCTTATCCGGCATTCGGTGAGAATGCTCTCCCTCTGGGCACTCTTGCGCCGATTATGCGGCTCCTTGGGCGATGCGCGACTGTGCCCCCTTTCGTTAATCGGCACCGCGCACTGCGCGGCGGAATCTTTTTCTGCTCTTTTCCCTTTTCTTGTGTATTATCTCTTGCTTTTTTCAGGCAGATATGGTATAATAAAGTGCTATATTCTTATGATTGTGAAATTTTTATCAAAGTCACTTTGCCAAATCAGAAAGGATGGTTTTCTTTATGGAGAAGAAAACGCTTCAGTCGTACTCCGCCGCAGAGCTTTCTGCCCTGCTGACGGAAACTCAAAAAGCCTATGATGCATTTCAGGCGAAAAAGCTCAAGCTCAATATGGCACGCGGAAAGCCCGGTCCCGAACAGCTTGACCTGACCATGCCCCTGCTCAATGCGCTCCCTGCCGATGCCGACCCGATCTCCGAGAGCGGCGATGACTGCCGCAATTACGGTCTGCTCTCCGGCATCACCGAGGCGAAAAAGCTCTTTGCAGACATTCTCGGTGCAAAGCCTGAGGAAATGTTCGTCGGCGGCAACTCCAGTCTGGAGCTGATGTTCGCATGTCTCCAGATCGCTTATGTCAAGGGCATCGCAGGATGTAAGCCGTGGTCACAGCAGGGCGAGGTCAAGTTCCTCTGCCCCGTTCCCGGCTATGACCGTCACTTCGCCCTGACCGAGTATTTCGGCGTGAAGATGATCAACATCCCGACTGACGACAACGGTCCTGATATGGCGCTCGTAAAGCAGTACGTTGAATCCGACGAGAGCGTCAAGGGTATCTGGTGCGTCCCGGTCTACGGCAACCCCACCGGCATCGTTTACAGCGATGACACCGTCCGTGCATTCGCTGCACTCAAGCCCGCCGCAAAGGATTTCCGCATCTTCTGGGACAACGCATACTGCATCCACCACATCACCGAGACCCCGAAGAAGCCGCTGACGATCAATGCAGCCTGCGAGGAAGCCGGCAGCAGCGGCATCTTCTATCAGTTCGTCTCGACCTCAAAGGTCACATTTCCCGGTGCGGGCGTTGCAGCATTCAACACCTCCCGCGAGAACCTCGACGAGCTGGAAAAGCATCTCGGCATCCAGACAATCGGCTTCGATAAGCTCAATATGCTCCGCCATGTCCGCTTCTTCGGCAATGCCGACAACATGCGCGCACATATGAACAAGCACCGCGAAGTGCTGGCACCGAAGTTCAAAATCGTGCTGGATATGCTGGAAAGCGAGATTGCACCGCTCGGCATCGCAAGCTGGACAAAGCCTGAGGGCGGTTACTTCATTTCGTTCAATGCGATGAAGGGCACGGCAAAGCGCATCGTACAGCTCTGCAAGGAGGGCGGCGTCACGCTGACCGGCGCAGGCGCAACCTATCCCTATAAGAATGACCCCGATGACAGCAATATCCGGATTGCGCCGACCTACCCTGTCCCGGCTGAGCTGACGCAGGCAATGGAACTGTTCTGCATCTGCGTGAAGCTCGCAGCACTGGAACAGCTCACAAAATGATGCTCTGCTTCCGCTATCGCGGAGGCACCGGCTTCGGAACCGGCATCTTTCTGAGCCTGATCGGTGTACTTGTATACCTGATCGTGACAATGTTCCGGAAAATCCGGCGGCTTCGGCTCCTGAACCGCAGGCATATGCGGTTTTATCAGGCGAAAATTCTTGAGCTGGATCTGGTCGGTGTCCCGCCGGAGCTGCGGCAGGTTCCGGGCAGTAATCTGAATGCGAACGGACACATGAAGCTGCGCTGGACTGATGACACAGGCAGGGTGCGGGAGGAGAACTTTCCGCTCTCCCCGAAAATGTATCAGATCATGCTCGGTAAGGGGATGACCACGGAAATCGCTGTCATCCGTGATCCAAAGATCATGCATCAATACGCAAAGACAGAACCGCTGATCTATGCGCCGGAACTGCGGCATGAGATCCTTTCAGACCCTTCGGCACCGCTCTCCGGCGAAATGGTGCTGCTGGCTGAGGAACGCCGCAATATGATCCGGAACGCGAAAATCTGGATTGCAGTCGGTCTGCTCGCTGCGGCAGCGCTGGTCGGTCTGGTCAGCAAAGTGCTGTTCACCCTGTGGGTGCGGGGCCGGTACATCTGGGAAACCGTAACAAAATGACAAAGGAGAGAGTGATATGCTCGATATTAAGTTTCTGATCAACAATAAGGACGCGGTCAAGGAAAATATCAAAAAGAAGTTTCAGGATGACAAACTTCCGCTGGTCGATGAGGCTGCGGAGCTGTATGCGCAGATCATGGATGCCAAGCACATCTCCGAGGATCTCCGCGCACAGCGCAACAAGCTCTCGGCGCAGGTTCCGGCGCTCATGAAAGAGGGCAAAAAGGAAGAAGCTGAAGCAATCCGCGCACAGGTCAAGGAGAATGCCGTCATCATGAAGGAAAAGGAAACCTTCA
>CAMNAY010000131.1 GCA_946531975.1 uncultured Ruminococcus sp.
CAGCCTGACGGTTGGATTTGACCACATCGTAATACACATACTGGTCGAAGTCGATGTTCTTTTTCTGGTTGCCCTTTTCGTCGAGAAGCGGGTTGCCTTCGTCGTCGGTCAGATAGGTCACAATGTCCGCTTCGTCCACGATCATCATGGGAATCGGTTTGAAGGTCTGGTTATAATACTTAACCATCTGCGCAATTTCAAAGCCAGCCGTAACAAGCAGAATCACACCGCCGAGTGCCGTCAGCCAACGTCCGTAACTTCCATTGAAGATTTCCGAGCGGGTTTGTGAAAGCTCGGCTTTCATATTTTTTATAGCTGCTTCATTGCCTACCTCTGCTATTGCTTGTTCTTTTGTAAGCCCTTCTTCTGTCACCAATAAATCAATTTGCTCCTTCGTCTCCGTTACATAAAGGTTGTACGTTCTTGCTTGGTCTTTAAATAATTTCTCGTCTACTTTGCTTAAATAAAACCAAGCACCCCTGCCGTTCGACTTGGATAACATCATCGCACCGCCGATGATCGCACTAATACCAGCCACAGCGCCTGCATACGCGATCATGTTTCCCATGCCATCCCAGTCAAACGCACTGTCAAACCAGTCTGTTTTGCCCATGTTCTTCTGCATTTTCGCCTGACTGGTCAGTGCCACGCCGCCGCGGAAGATCGCGCGATTGATGCCGCTGTAAACGGAGATGCTCTCCGCATCCTTGAAGATCTCCTGCACATTCGGGAGCGTTTCTTTTGCCGCCTCCTCGGTTCCTGCACCGATGCGCAGCAGCGAATACAGCGACAGGAATTCCAGTCCGGCGCGCTGTCCCTCAGAGAGCACCGCCGCAAAGGGCAGGAAGTTGTCTGCGTCCGCGCCGTAGTCCGTGCCGTCCTCCGGCATGAAGAACTCCAGCAGCGTTTCGCCCCATTCGCCCTCATATTCCACGGTTTCGAGCAGAGTGTACAGCGTCGCCTTTAGAGAAAAATCCTCGAGGGTGTCCTGATAATGGTCTGCATCCGTTTCCTTGAGCGCATCGAAAAACGCATCAATGCGGGCAGCGTAATCCTCGTCGGATTCGTCCTCCGCCTGCACCAGTTCATTGCCTTCGAGGAAACTCTGATACCAGTACAGCTCCTGCTGCACGGAGTCATAGCCTGCCGCCAGCGCCGCAGCCGTATCTCCGAACTGCGACTGCAGCAGCGTTTTTGCTGCGGAAGGCGAGAGATTCTGTCCGCGCGCCTCAGGCACATACTCCTTGACCACATTCTTCATTTCCACGCCGGAAATTCTCGTGAGACGGTCAAGCCATGTGGTCTTTGTCGTATCTCCCGCAATGGCAAGTGCCTGCTCCAGCGCCAGGATGACCGGACCGGAGCTTTCCATCAGAATCTGTGTGATATCGGCGTGCTCTGCCTTGTCGGACATGTTCTCATACTGGTCGCCCAGTTCGCGGCTGGTCTCCTTGAGCAGCAGATCGCCGAGCGGCTTGCCGGTGTCGTTGGTGGCATATTCTCCGTTCGGGTCGCCGTCATAGAACTGATTGAGCAGATCATGCGCGAAATCGGCGCGCGCCTTGCCGGCGCTGCTGCCCTTTCCGTTATAGTTGTCGCGGTATTCCTTCAGCACGGGAATAAACGTATCCACAAATTCATTGATCTGCGCTTACTTTTCCTGAAGCAGCATTTTATAGTCATTGCAGCTGTAGCCGCCCTTCATGTTCATCACCGCCATATCGGTGATCGCGTCGCCGGCATCATCGGTTCGCCGGATGCCCATGACCGCAGCGACTTTATCACCGCTGTCCCAGAACGAGAGCTTGCCCGCGTTGAGGTCGCCGCCGACCGGCTCCCAGCCGTTGTCGGTCAGCCATTTCTTTGCGTCGCCTTCGGTCTTTCCGTAGGCAATAAACACCTCGCTGACGTACTTGTCTGTGCTGTCTGCCGCTGCCTTGAATGCGCCCAGCGGCGATGCCGTCAGCGTTACAAGAGAGAGCAGCGCTGCGGTGAGTCTGTGTCTCAGTTTCATGAATGATTCCTCCTTTTAATTATGCTGTTTTCGTCTGATGCGGAAGCAGACATGCCGTTATTTGATCCTCAGTCTGCCGAATACTGTCGATGCGCTGTAATAGCCTTCATCCGTCAGCTGTGCATTGGCACGGCTTGAGCTTGCACCGCGGTCAATATACATCCGCAGATATTCCTTTCCGGTAATATAAAACGATTGCCCCGGCACGACCTCAATGGGCTTTCCGGCATTCGCTGCCTTGCTGGCATACAGCATCAGCCAGCGGTCATGAATTCCCAGATAGGCGCCGAGATCTGCCTTTTTCTTTGCATTTACTTTCTTGTTCAGTATGTCGTAAGTGGTGACGGTCTTGGAAAGCGCCTGACTCCTGAGCTCATTGAACAGTTCGGACTCTTTGAGCGTTTCTGCCAGCAAATCGGTCTCATCAATATACCCCGCCTCATCATAGGCTTCATAATGCTTCTTCGGCGTTGTTACCAGCAGATCCGTGATCTGTTTCAGACATTCCGGCAGATTGCCTGCCACCGCGTCATACTGGATGCGGTAATTGCCGTTCATATTGGAGCGGGTATGATAGAGAATATCCGGCGCCGTGCTGTAATCCGTATACGGCAGTGATTCAAACACGCCGCACGCATCCATAATGAGATAGATGCAGAGCGCGAGGCTTACGACGAGGACGAGGACATTGAGAACATAGAACGCGCAGAGCGCTGTTCCGAGCATCATGCTGGCAGCCGCACCGAGCGTGGAGATGCCGCCGAACATGGTCAGCGAGCCGAACAGTCCGGTCGCAATGAGCGATACACCGGCGCTCCAGAGCGAGCCGACGAACGCCTGCACGATCATCGCAACGCCCATGACCGACAGCGTCACAATATCCGCGATCTTGATCGCCATGGTCAGCTTGGAGGATTCCTTTCTGAGCGGCGCGTTCTCGTCCTCCATAATCTGCTTGCCGCCGTTCTTAGCCTGGATCAAATCCTTTGTCTCTGCGACTTTTTTTGTATATACGGACGTATCCACGCCTGCCCAGAGATAGATCTTGCCATCGGAAAAGCCCGCTTCCTTCAGCTGCTTTGCGTTATCGTCGAGGATCTCCTTCCGGTTCTCCGCATAGTCCTCCTGTGCAAAGAGTGTCCGGACAAGCCGGTCAAGACCGCAGGTTTCAAGCACGACACGCTGTGCGGCTGTCATGCCGTCCAGCAGCGGATACACCCTTTCCGGGAAGAGCGAGAGCTCCGGGTCATCCGCAAGCGACAGGAAATATTCCGCGAGCGTCTGCCGCTCACTCACGGTGACAGTGAGCTCTTCTTCCGTCTCCTCGTCAATCTCGCCGTTTTCATCCTCATAGAACGCGACCGAGTCATTGACGATCTCTTCGCCGGCTTCCTGATACACAATGCTGTCCATCAGCTCATACAGCTCCATGCTGCGGAGATACTCCGGAATTCTGCAGTTCGGGTACTTCTCCATCAGATCATCCATCGTGCTGTCATCGTCAATGTCGTAGCCGAAGGTTTTTCCGTACCGGTCATAGAGCAGCTTCGCTGCGGTGTAGGTTTCCGCAAAAGACCGGATCTGCCGGATCAGCTCCTGTGCAGAATCCGCATACCAGCTGTTATACTGATTCTTCGCGGCGGAATCCGCTTTTTTATACATTTCATAGACCGGGCTTTTCTTTGCACGGTCAACCCATGTTGTCCGGTTCTCATTCCAGTCTGCCGCCGCGACCGCCAGATAGCCAGTAATGCCAGCATAGACGATCGCATTGCCGCGCTGAATGAATTTCGCAAAGAAGCCCGCGTCGCCGTTGTTCAGCAGATATTGACCGAGCAGATTGTCAGTGTTTGTATGCGAGCGCGAATCCTCCACATAAAACGAATTCAGCGAATCATATGCAATGAGCGCATAAGGGCTGCCCGCTGCCTTTTGTTTCCGGTATTCATTGACCAGAACCATGATCTGATTCGCCTGATCCGCAAATTCGCCGACATATTTATCCAGATACTCCTGATAAGTCAGCTCTTCATAAGCGGATGACTTCATATCCAGCAGGGAAAGGTCCGTGACGGCTTCGTCCGGGTCCTCTGTCACCTTATAGCCGAGATAGGCTCCGAGTGCCGCGCCGGAACCTTCCTTCAGGTTTTCGGGGCAGAAATAATAGCCTTCTTCTTCGCACAGAGTTTTTGCCTGCTGTTCGGAAAAGCCGTAAAACATCTTCACATCGCTGACATACTGCGAAGCCAGACGCTGCTCCTGAATCTCCTCTGCTGCAACCTGCGTCCAGGGCTGATTGCACAGCAGAAGACTGGCAACCAGCGACAGGGATACGAAGCGCAAAAACAGCTTGAAACCCCTCATTCGGATTCTCCTTTCTTCTTTTTTCTGCGGAGCACCAGCGTCAGAAGCAGAATCACCGCTGTCAGTACAGAGCAGCCGATGATTGCGGCATGTCCCTGTGAAAAGACCGATGCGTGCAGCGCGGTGTCAACCTCTTTCTGATTGGTCAGCTCCAGGGTTCCGTTTTCACAGGTCAGATACTTCAGGTGTTCGCTGCTGAACAGATAATCTCCGTTTGTCAGCGTCTTTCCGCCGTCATCGCGTGACAGCCAGATATCCGAGCCGCCTGTCAGTCCGGAATCATAGAGGAAAGCAGATGCAGTCAGCACCAGATTGTTGTCGGAACGGCTTCCGTCATTCTCGCGGACGATCGTTTTGCCGCAGAGCTCCACTCTGGTGTTCTCATAAGCGTAGATGCCGCCGCCGGCGCTGCTGCTTGCATTGTTCGTCACGGTGCAGTCCTGCATATAGAGCGAATTTGCACGGTCTGTTTCCCATGCCCAGTCCGCGTCAAAGGAATCCACGCAGACCGCACCGCCCTTGCTTCCGGCGGAATTGGAGCGGAAGGTGCAGCCGATCAGCCAGCAGTAATTCTGTCTGGAGGAATCCTTTTCCGACACAGTCAGCACAGCGCCGCCGTTGCTGTCTGCGCTGTTGCGCTCAAACAGCACGGAATCGCAGCGGATCAGGCTCTGACCGGAACCGGCATTGCGGATTGCGCC
>CAMNAY010000132.1 GCA_946531975.1 uncultured Ruminococcus sp.
AGCGCCACCTTGCCAAGGTGGAGGTAGCGGGTTCGAGCCCCGTAATCCGCTTCTTGCGGTTTGGAAATATCCTTATCGCGACGGAAATCCGGAACATCACTGTTCCGGATTTTTTATTTGTCTTTTTTTCACATTCCCGCAGAAAACGCCCTGAAGCATTGCTTCGGGGCGTTTTCATATCAGATTGCCTGAAAGAACGGCTTTGTGCCTTCTGCCGAGACGATCAGTTCGGCATCTGCACCGGAAGTGAGGAGAATCCGCTGAAAGAGCTGAACGACCGGTACCTCGGTCTCGAAATGTCCGCAGTCGAACAGTGTGAAACCGCGGTTCTGTGCTTCTGCCCATACGCTGTGCTTGCAGTCACCGGTGATGAGCGCATCTGCACCGGCTGCAATCGCTGCCGGAATCAGATCGCCTCCGCTTCCGGTACACCATGCGATCTTTTTGATGCTGCCTGCATTGGCACCGGCATAATAGCGCAGGGGCTTGCAGGAGAAGGCTGCACACAGTTTTTTCGCAAGCGTGTCCGCATCGGCGGGGGCAGTCAGCGCTGCAACTCTGCCGAGTGTACGGTTTCCGGAGAGGATCTCCAGCGGTGCGCGTTCTGCTGTCAGCGGAATCTGCGCCGAGATCAGCTCGCCGGCAAAGTCATTCAGTCCGCCCTCAGCAATATCAAGGCAGGTATGTGAACAGATTGCCGCGATGTTATGCCGCACGAGGTGCCAGACCGGATGCACCGGCGTGACTGCCTTCAGCGGATCCCAGATCACGGGATGATGCGAGAGAATCAGCTCGCAGTGCTTGTCCGCGGCTTCCTGAATAACCGGAACCGTGATATCCAGCGTCAGCAGGATGCGCGTCACGCTGCTTTGCGGATCCCCCGCAAGCAAGCCGGATTTATCATAGCTTTCCTGAAGTGAAAACGGCGCAAATGCGTCTAACAGATCATAGATTTCCTGAACGGTCATGCGGTTTCTCCTTTGCTGAGCCAGCGGTTGATTTCGGAGATCAGGCTGCGGACGGCTTCTGCTTCTTCGGGATTGCCGGAGTCCTCCAGTCCGCTTGCTCTGGTATGCAGCCGGTTCTGGATGCCGGCGATGTAGATTTTCGTCAGGGGATCGGTGCGCTTGAGTTTTCCGTAGTAGGTCTCTGCTTCGGTCAGCGGCTCCGTATCGCCCGTGTAATGCGCCTGAATGACCGTATAGACATGCGTATCCTTGACGGCGGTCTCTTTGGTCATGAGAAAGCCGTTCCTGCTCAGCCATGCACGGAGAACCTCAGCCTTGGTCATCGGCTGAAGCACCAGATTCACCGGCTTTTTCCGCAGGAAGTCCGCACATTTTGCCGCGAGGATGTCGCGGATTGTTTCACCGCCCATGCCGGCGATGACAACATCGGTGATTCCCTTCGGACTGACCTTCTCAAAGCCGTCGGACAGCACGAGCTTTACGCCGTTCTCCGCCCGGTATCTGCGGAGCGTGCCTTTGGCGCTTTCAAGCGGTCCTGTCTTGATGTCCGTCGCAATGACTTCACTGCACTTTCCGCTGGTGATCAGATATGCCGGAAGGTAGGCATGATCGGTTCCGATGTCGCAGACGACACTGCCCTGAATCATGGATGCGCAGCAGAGCAGCCGGGGAGATAACGGGATCATGGGTGCATGCTCCTTTCTGTTATAAAAATACATTTACATTATAGCATATATACTTGCATTTTGCAACTGTTTTTGGTATAATAGGATCAGCGGTTCTGCGGAAGCGGGGCAGCAGCTTGAATACAAAGGAGGTTTGGTATTATGAAACGCAGATTATTCATTGGATGTGCAGCGGTTTTGGTCGCCGCAGCAGTGCTTGCCCTCACGGGGTGCAGCTTTGGTGAGGATAAGGAATTTAATGCCGACGGAGACCATGTTGAAGCATACAGCCCGCAGAAGGCGAAGCAGATCGGCAGAACCAGTTATCATGAGGATTCTAAAGTGCTTTGGTGTGCCCTTTCCGGCAGCGGAATTGACTTTGAATTCTACGGGAAAGAATGCCAGACCGAGCTGATCGCTGATTCCGGATGGACCAGCAAGACAAATGCCGCACGCTATGCGGTTTATATCAACGGAAAGCGGACGCATGATTCCCAGCTTACGGAGTCCAGCCATAAGCTGACGCTCGCGAATCCCGGTAGAGCGGAAGATCCGTGCTCGATCCGCATCATCAAGCTGTCGGAGTCTGTTCAGTCTGCAATCGGAATCGGGGAGCTGAAGATCACGACACCGAAAGAGGTCTATAAGAACCACAAGGACGCTATTATTGCGCCCTCTCCCGATAAAAAGCATCTGATCGAGTTTATCGGCGATTCCATCACCTGCGGCTACGGCATTGACGGTGAGATGAGTGATAAGTTTTCGACTGCGACCGAGGATGCGACCAAGGCCTATGCCTGTGTGACGGCGGAGAAGCTGGACGCGGATTACAGTCTTGTCTGTTACAGCGGATACGGCGTGATCTCCGGCTATACTTCGACCGGCAGACAGAATCAGACCGATCTGGTTCCGAAATATTATGATAAGGTCGGTTTTTCCAATGTACATTTGCCGGAAGGCGGAAAAATTCAGGATGATCTCTGGGATTTCTCGAAGCAGCCTGATCTCGTGGTCATCAACCTCGGAACCAATGACGCTGCGTATACCTCATCGGACAATACGAAGATGCGGGAATATGCGGCAGGATATACCGAATTCCTCAAGACTGTCCGCGCAAAGAATCCGAATGCAGCGATTATCTGCACACTCGGCATCATGAATACGACGCTCTGTGATGCGACGGATCTCGCGGTTATGAATTATCAGAGTGAGACCGGCGACCAGAATATCCGCTTCATGCGGTTTGCTTCGCAGGATTCTGCGGACGGACTCGGCATCGACTGGCATCCTTCTGCAAAGACCAACCAGAAAGCCTCCGAAAAGCTGACTGCGTTCATCCGTGACTGGCTGAAATGGTAAATGAACAAGCAAAGCTGTGTATCCTTGGATACACAGCTTTTTTTCGTAGGAACGGCGATTTTTGGGCAAAACATATAAATGGGATCGGAGCGCTTGCGTTTTTTCCGAGAGTTCGGTATAATAGTAATATTACACTATGATGGGAGTAGTCTGCATGAAGCGTGATTTTCTGATGCCGGAAGCTGCAAAAGCATGTGTCAGTTCCGGCGCCTGTGATGAGATTCTGTGGGCAGTGTACGGCGTCAGCGGAGAGGCGCTCGCACCGTACAGAGCGCGCATTCTGTCCGCTGTTGACGGCTTCTGTGCGCAGTACGGCGCGCAGCCGGTGCGCATTTTCTCAGTGTCCGGCAGAACAGAGCTGGGCGGAAACCATACCGATCATCAGCACGGGCGTGTGCTGGCGGGCGGCATCAGTCTCGATATCATTGCAGTTGCCGCGAAAACCGATGACGGCATGATGCGCGTGAAATCCGAGGGGTATCCTGAGGATGCGGTTCCGGCAGATGATGCGGCAGTGCGCGCAGAGGAGAAGGGTACCTCCGCAGCGCTGCTCAGGGGGACTGCGGCACGGTTTGCGATGCTCGGAAAGCCGCTGGGCGGGTTCTGTGCATACACTGTTTCCGATGTGCTGAAGGGCAGCGGTCTGTCCTCGTCAGCCGCATTTGAAGTCATGCTCGGTACGATCGGAAACGATTTCTACGCGGATTCCGCGTTTTCACTTGCCGATCTTGCGATCATTGCGCAGTACGCGGAAAATGAATATTTCGGCAAGCCCTGCGGTCTGATGGATCAGATGGCGTGTGCGCTCGGCGGTGTGACTGCGATTGACTTTGCGGATCCGGCGCATCCGGTCTGGGAGCAGGTGCAGCTGGATCTGAATGCGGAAGGCTATGCGCTCTGCATCATTGACTCCGGCGCGGATCATGCCGACCTGACCGATGAATATGCGGCGGTGCCGGCAGAGATGAAGTCCGTTGCCGCAGCGCTCGGAAAGACGGTCCTGCGTGAGACCGATGAGACTGCGTTCATGGAAGCGCTGCCGCGTCTCCGTGCGGCGTGCGGCGACCGTGCAGTGCTGCGTGCGATGCATTTCTTCAGCGACAATGCCCGCGTCCCGCAGCAGACTGCCGCGCTTCGCGAAGGGCGCTTTTCCGATTATCTTGCGCTGGTGACGGAGTCCGGAAGGTCGTCGGCATTTGCGCTTCAGAATATTTATGCTTCCGGCAGCACAAAGCAGCAGGCTGTGGCAGTCGCGCTCGCAGTCTGCGGGAAGCTGCTCGGCGGCAGAGGGGCATTCCGTGTTCACGGCGGCGGTTTTGCCGGTACCGTGCAGGCTTATGTGCCGCTGGAAATGACGGAGACATTCCGCACGCAGATTGACCGCATTTTCGGGGAAGGCGCATGTCATGTACTGCGCATCCGGAGCTGCGGTGCCTGTGCGCTTTGGGAAGGAGAGACAGCATGCTGCTGAAAATACTGAAGAAAGCGGTGTCCGGACAGCGGGTTTTGCTGCTGGGATTCGGCAGAGAGGGCAGGGCGGTCTGCAAGCGTCTGATGCAGGTCGGGGGCTATGCAGCGCTCGGAATTGCCGATGCGAAGGAGATCTCTGATGCGCCGGCAGGCATTTCGCTGCATACCGGCGCGGATTATCAGGATGCGATGCGGGAATACGACATCGTCTTCAAAAGTCCGGGCATTGTCCTGACGGAGGGACACAAGCCGGAACAGCTCTCCTGCCGCGTGACTTCACTGACGGAGATGTTCCTGACTGCCTACCGCGACCAGATTATCGGCATCACGGGGACAAAAGGAAAATCCACGACCTCGTCGCTGCTGTATCATGTGCTGCAAACGGCAGGCGTTCCGTCTGTGCTGGGCGGCAATATCGGCATTCCGACGGCGGATCTGTATGAGCAGATCACGCCGGAAACGGTCATTGTCACCGAAATCGGCGTGCATCAGCTGGAATACTGCCGGGTATCGCCGAAAACAGCGGTGTTCCTGAATCTCTATGAGGAGCACCTCGATCATTACGGCACATTTGAATATTATGCTTACTGCAAGGAAAATATCTACCGCAATCAGC
>CAMNAY010000133.1 GCA_946531975.1 uncultured Ruminococcus sp.
CAAAACCGATGCGCCCGCGGCGGTCTTCTCGGCACATCTGCTCAAACGGCTCGCCATCGTCGCCGTACCGAGCATGCTCCAGCAGAGCTTCATCTCCGTCGGCAATATCATCATTCAGGGCGTCATCAACAGCTTCGGCTCCGGCGTCATCGCAGGATACTCCGCCGGTGTCAAGCTCAATAATCTCGTCATTACCTCGTTTACCACGCTCGCCAACGGCGTCTCCAATTTCACGGCGCAGAACCTCGGCGCGGGCAAAATGGGACGCATCCGCAGCGGCTTCCGCGCAGGGCTCAAGCTCGTCTGGTGCATCACTGTGCCGATCGCTGCACTCTATCTCATCGGCTGTCCCTATCTCGTCGCCTTCTTTCTCGAAAAGCCTGCCGCCGGTACCGCGCTCGACACCGGCGTCATGTTCCTCCGCATCCTCACGCCCTTCTATTTCATCGCGGCGATGAAGCTCACTGCGGACGGCGTTCTGCGCGGTTCAAATCTGATGGGCAGATTCATGGCGGCTACCTTTACGGATCTCATTCTCCGTGTCGTGCTCGCTGAAATTCTCTCGCGCAGACTCGGCGCTGTCGGCATCTGGATCGCATGGCCGATCGGCTGGACCGTCGCAACCTGCATGTCGATGCTGTTCTATCTCCGCGGTCCGTGGCGCGGCGCGAAAGATGACAGCTATGACGAAAATTCATGAAAACAGGGAAGGATACCAAGCGGTTTCCTTCCCCTTTTTTTCAATCTTACATACGCTCTTGACCTGTTTATTTCAAATGCTTGCGCCGAAGTTTCTTCTCTCGGATTTTATCTGTACAAGAGATGTATGTGTGATTTTGTAATGGGGGAAGATGCTCCCCCCGCCGCACTCCTGCGGCAGCTATGAGTCTCCTTGGGTGAAGCGAGACTGTGCAGCCTTTAGTTGATCGGCTCCGCGCCCTGATCGGCGGGCTCCTCATGCGGAACGTAACGGTCACCGCGATTGTATTGCTCCGCTACCGCTTGTGCTGCTGCAGCCACATCCTTCACGGTCTGCTCATCCGGATTATAGTTCACTGTATGGCTGAGAATGACCAGCAGATACGGCTTTTCTCCGTCCACCAGTACCGTCTCGTGATACTGCTCGTCCCAGCTGCCGTATTTCGCCGCCACATCATCGCTTCCGCCGATCTCCTCCCGCGCAAAGCTCCGCTCGGAATTCACCAGCGCATCCCATGCAACCTTCCAGCACTCGCCGCTCTTGCGTCCCCAGTACATCTTCCGCATCGCAGTCCGCATAAAAGATGCCGTAATGCACGGAAACCGGTCATACACGGAAATGGCGATCTGCGGGTAGCCCCATTCCTTCACCATTCGGTTGAAGCCGTCTGCACCGAACTTCGAGACCAGCATATAGTATGCCGTATTGTCAGAATAACGCAGTGTGTATTCCATCAGCTGCGCAATCGTATACTTCGTTCCCAGCTTACTTCCGCAGACAACTCCGCTTCCGCCCTGCCAGAAATTCACTGTGTACGTCATCGTATCCGTCAGATCGAATTTCCCTTCGGCAATCTGCGTGCAGCAGTAATAGACATACGGCAGCTTGATCAGGCTCGCGCCGGAAACCAGCAGATCCTCCTGATAAGAATACAGCTCTGTTCCGTCGATGCTCTCCAGCAGTACCGCATATACGTTGTGATTCTGCTTGATCATTTCATCCAGCGCGAAGGTATCGAGCGGCTTTTTCGGCGGCTCGGACTGCTCCTTTTCCAGCGCAGCTGCGGCAGCGATCTTCTCCTTCTGTTCCTCGGTCAGAATCTCAGCAGGTATCAGACGGGAAACCGGTTTCGCCGGCTGCTCCGCTATGACTTCTGCTTTTGCCTGAACCTTCACGCCGCCGTTGACCATAGCGCCCGGCACTGACGACTGCACACAGGCGGTACAAAGCAGCACCGCTGCTGCTGCGGGCAGTATATATATCCGCTTCATGGAAACTTCCTTTCAACTATACAGCTCCTGCTCCCGGTGCAGGACAACTTTCCTTTCAAATCCTTCCAATTATACCACATATTATACTTTTTTGCAACAGGTTTCCCGAAAAAAATTCCCCTGCCGCCTCAATTTACCTGCTCCGGCATGAAGCCGCAGCCCAGCATTCTGCCGTTCTTTCGCAGAAACGTGACAATCAGACACCCCTGCGGATGATCTGACATTGTGTTTTACAGCAGCGTGTGGTATAATATTATTATAAAAAAACAGCAATTTACACCATTTATTTTTCTGGGGGAATACGATGAAACGTACACAGACCGCACTGTGCTGTCTCTGCTGCTGCATTCTCGCCGGCGGAAACATCTGTGCGCCGCTTTCCGCAGGCACTTCTGTCTGCGCGGAGGATGAAGCCGGCGTCACCTTTTCCGAGACCGTTTTGCAGGCAGGGAAGCCGATCCATGCCGTTCTGAACGGCATCTCCGCAGCCGATGTCTCCTATGCGTGGACCGTCGGCGGCATCGCCGTAAACACTGACGGAAACAGCTATACGCCGACAGAGCAGGACTACGAAAAAATGATTACGGTGACTGTGACCGCGGACGGCGAAGCCTATTCCGCTTCGGTCTACTTCAGTCAGCTTCCGGTGGTTTATCTCACGACGGAGGCGGAAGTCACCAGCAAGACCGAATACATCGGCGGCAGTCTCCGCATACAGGGCAATGCCGCGTTTCAGAATGCCGCACAGCTTTACAACGGCAGCATTCAGATCAGAGGACGCGGAAATTATACCTGGACAGCAGACAAAAAGCCCTATAAGATCAAGCTGGACACCAAAACCGATCTGCTGGGGCTGGGTGCGAATAAGCACTGGGTTCTGCTCGCAGGCGCATTCGACCCGACGCATCTGCGCAATGAGATTATGCCGGAGCTGTCAGAGGAGCTTGGTTTTGAATACACTGCCAATTCCGAAGCGGTCGCGGTCATCCTGAACGGCGAGTACAACGGGCTGTATCATCTCGGAGAGAATGTGCGCGTGGACGAAAACCGCGTGAACATCTATGACTGGGAGGAAACTGCGGAGGACATCGCTAAGGCAGTCTACAAGGCGCAGAAAGCGTCCGGCATGACCAAAACAGAGCGGGATGCGCTGGAAATCCTGCTCACAGAAGACCTCTCGTGGGTCACATCCGGCACCTTTCTATGGAACAATACAGAATACAAGGTCAGCGATTATGTCACGCTGCCCGACCGAATTGACGGCGGATATCTGCTGGAGCTGGACACCTATGACGAGTACCACGTCAAGCAGGTCTCCGATTTTGATACAGACGGCAAACAGCCGATTCAGTTCAAGAGTCCGGAATATGCCGTGACCAATCCGGAGATGTACAATTACGCGAAGGACTACATCCAGCACTTTGAAGATGCCGTATCGTCGGACGATTTTTACAGCGGCGGTGTTCATTACAGCGAGCTGTTTGATATGGACTCTCTCGTGCAGTACTGGCTGATGCTGGAGCTTTCCGCAAACTGCGACGGAATGCGGTACAGCAACTTTATGTACAAGGATTTCGGGCAGAAATTCAGGATGGGGCCTGCCTGGGACTATGACTGGACATGGAATGCGAGCTTTGTGATCCCGACAAACGAGTGGTGGAGCGACCAGACCTACTACAATCAGACGGCGCACTGGTACAAATATCTGGTGCAGGATCCGTATTTCATCACGCAGGCATATGAGCTGTATCAGGCGCATAAGGACGCCATTACAGCGGTCTGTGCAGAGGGCGGACGCATGGATACCCTTGCGGCAGAGCTGATGCTCCCTGCCAAGGCAGACCTTGCCAAATGGCATGAGAAGCAGAATTATGAGAGCGAATACGCCAAAACAAAAACCTATGTGACAGAGCGCTTCCAATGGCTCGAAAAGCAGTTCGCCGATGTGCAGACGCTTGCGGAATCACTGGGCTTTGAATCCTCTGACAAACTTTCGGTCACAGCTCCCGCAGCCGCCGATTACGGCGCTGTGCTGACCGCTTCTGTCACAGACCGCAATGCCGCGTCGGTTGTGTTTCATGTCAACGGAATCCTCGCCGGAGAAGCACCCGTCACAAACGGCACTGCCGCTCTGACTGTTCCGGATACGCTTCTGCGGCAGTCGGAACGCGCACTGAACACCGTGCAGATCCGCATGAAGGATGATGACGGAAACTATCTTGCCGCAGAGCCCGCACCGGAGCCGCAGAACCCCTGGGGACACGGCGGCTGGTGGGGAGAGGTCACAGCGCCGGAGGTCGGCAGCCTCGTGTATACCGCATTTGACACGTTCACCGCTGCAGAGCTTGGGCTGCATGTCAGAGGCGATGTCAATGCCGACGGGACATTTGACCGTGCTGACGCGGTCATGATGCAGCAATTCCTCTGCGCAGACGGTTCGCTCACCGACTGGCGCGCCGGCGATTTCGATGACAACGGGCGGATCAATTCCGCCGACCTCACACGGATGAAACGCGTACTGATCGGATAATCTGTATCAGATTTCCGGATAAGCTGAGAAACCCCCGCTCACTGCGGGGGTTCCTGTTTCACTGTCATCGAAAAAAACGGCGGGCATGATACAGAACCCTGCATCATGTCCGCACTTTGAAAGAGGAACTTGAATCATATCATCCGATTGTCACAGTATATGCGCCGTTTTCCAGTGCGCCGACCGTGACCGTCAGGCGCGGATCAACCGTCTGCCCGCCGTTCGCATCGTACCACTGAAAACCTGCCGTACCGCCGTTGATTACATCGCCGGTATGGAAGAAATTATCTGTATTGGTGTCGTTGACAATCCGGATCAGCCGTCTGCCCTGATCCTTGTTTGTGAATTCGCTGCCGCTGGCATAGCGGAAATAATTGAACCAGCCGTATTCAGTCGTCGCGTCAATGTGATAGATGCGGACGCCCTCCCCTGCGGTCTGCCACCATGCGACCTTGTTCACGCCGCTGTTGTTGCCGTCCTTTGTCGCATACTCAATGATGAAATACTCCGAGAAGTAATCATCTGCAAGCTTACCGTTGGGA
>CAMNAY010000134.1 GCA_946531975.1 uncultured Ruminococcus sp.
CCGGCAACGTGGACATGAACCTCTGCTTCTGCGATTTTTCGCAGGAGGGGGCACCGGCAGTGACGCTGGATGCGCCTGCGGATGCGGTGACGCCGTCTGCGGCAAAGACGACTGAGCCCGCGGAGACAACCGATCTGACAGATGCGGAAACCGATGTGACGGATGAAACCACCGGAACAACAGCGGAAACGCTTGAAAATGACGAGGAGGAAACAAACGAATGAGAAAGCATATCACACGCATCGCGGCGGCACTGGCGGCACTTTCGATGCTTCAGAGCCTGCCTGCCTTTGCCCTGCGGGATGCGATGCAGTCCGGTTTTGTCCGGACGGAGACTGCCGCGCTCGAAGACACAACGGTCTATGCCGGGCAGGATTACATCATCACCGACACCGAGAACAATGCTCTGACAGTTACGCGGGCAGGCTTTGACGCGCTGACCGGCAAGACAGAGGAGGGCTTCCTTTACTATCCGCAGGCAGAAGTCTGGCAGTTCTTCATCGCGGCGGACGGCAAGACCTGCACACTGCGTCCGTCCGAACGCAGCAATGAATATCTTGCCTATGACGGCAATGCCCTGTATCTGACCGAGGATGCCGCTGCCGCTCTGACCTTCGGCTTCCAGCTTCCGGGCGGAAATGCCTCCGAGGTTTTGCTGTATTCCGAAGCGCAGAAATCCTATCTGTCATGGACAGGCGGCAAGCTGACGCTCTCGAAGGAGAAAGCAGCGGTCAGACTGTACCGCGTCAGCGAGACCGAGAATGCGTATTTCTATGTCATGAAGGACGGCAAGGCAGAGCTGACGGATACCGTTTCCGTCTGGGCGGGCGACACCTTCACGATGCCGCAGCTTCCTGAATCGGGAACCGGCAAGCCGGACTGCTGGGTGCAGTTTGATCCGGAAAACGGCAATGCGCAGCTCGGCAAATATCAGCCGGGTGAGGAAAGCTGCGCAATCAGCGGCGGTACCTATTTCCTCGCGAATTACCAGAATTCTGAGGCAACCGTCACGCTCGTCGGAATCGGTTATTCGGACAGCGTGACTACTGAGCGCGGAAAAGGCATCGCATTCCACACAAATGCCGGAGCACCGGACACCTATCTGCTCTATGACTCCAAGGGAAATGCCGAGTTGATCCGGAAGGATGTCGAGAACGTCGTCGAGATCACAGCAACCGACTCGCAGATGTATCTCTGCGCCTGCGAGGTGTTCAATGAGGAACAGTTTGTCCGCATTACGACTGCGGATGACCTGAAGCTGATGCGGAATCTCATCAATTCCGCGAATGCCGATACGACCTACCGCATGGTCATGACAAACGACATTTCGCTGGCTGCAAGCAATGTCAGCGATGCGCTCTGGGAGCCGATCAGTGCGCCGAAATCGTCTGTTGACTTCCGCGGCGCGAACCACAAACTGAACGGAATGCTCTGCGTGAAGGAGAACAAGGATCCGCTGGGACTGTTCGGCAGTGTCAAGGATCTGACCGTGCTGGATCTGATGATCGGCGGCGTGGTGCGCGGCGGCGGCTCTGCCGGTCTGCTCTGCGGATCGTGTGAATCGGCAAAGATCATTCACTGCGGCGCGGAGCATGCACAGGTCGTGCAGAGCGGAACCGCCGGCGGACTGATCGGTGCGGTCGGCACGGACCTGACAATGCGCGCCTGCTTCTTTACGGGCGAGGTCGCCGGTCTGGAGGGCGGCATGCTCTTTGGCAAAGCGAAGAATGCTGCAATTTCTGACTGCTTCATCTACGGCAGCCTGAACCCTGAAAACGAAGCGTTCGGTCTCGCGAGCGGTACATTTGAAGCCGACAACCTGTATAACAGCGCAAAGGACGGCGAAGATGCATTCCGTGACGGCACTGTGCTGAACGGTCTGAATGCCAAGCTGAAGCTCTGGGCACAGTGCGAAAACTATCCGGTGTTTGCGCTGGGCAGCTATAACCTGATTGTGGAGCATGACAAGCAGGGCGGCTCGCTCAGCATCCCGACAACGGTCTATGAAGCAGGCGAAACGGTAACCTTTACCGCAAAGGCTGCCGAGGGACTGACCCTCTCGCTCTCTGCGGTCATCGCAGGCACTGAGACGGAGATTCCGATTACGGAAGGCATCGGGGAGGATACCTACTGCTTTGACATGCCCGCGGGCGACGCAGCGCTCTCAATTCATTTCGTGAAGCAGGAGGCATCCAAGCGCAAGCGCGGCGATGTGGACTGCAACGGTGACGTCAATGTGCTGGACGCTGTGCTGCTGGCGCGTGTCGTTGCGGAGGACGGTTCGCTGAAGGACGGCGAGGTGACCGATGACGGCAAAGCGAATGCAGAATGCGACGGGGCAGAGGGCATCACCTCCGGCGACCTCCGCACGCTGCTCAATGCACTTGCAGGAAAAGCAGAACTGGAATAAATCCCGCGATTGACAGAAAAAGCTTCTCAATAAAAAACAACGGCTGCATGATGCAAAGATCATGCAGCCGTCTTTTATCTGTTCGTTTTCATCAAAGCATCTTGTCGCCGGGCTGAAGTCCGCCAAGCTCAAAGAACTGCTTTTCTGCTGCCAGTGCGCAGCCCGCGATGAACTCGCGTTCGCCGTCAATGGCACTGTAATCAATCTTCAGTGCGCTGGGAGCCGAGCAGAGCGAGTCAAAATACTCTGCCAGATACGCCTTCTGCGCGTCATTGATCCGGAACTTCTGAAGCACCACACGGGCAGTGCGGTGACCGATGCAGAGGTTATAAATCAGGAACGCGAGCTTCTGAAGATGCTCGTTCATGACAGCGATGATCTTCTCATTGCCTTCTTCGTATGCCTGATTGGCTTCATCCACAGTCCAGTCTCTGCCTGTCGCAGCCTTCATCCGCTTCAGCACGATTTCGGTCGCCATTTCCGCATGCACGGAGCCGTCGGGATACCCCTCCGCCTTTTCGCCGTGCGGGCAGAGCACGATGCGGTCAACCAGCGCAGTGTTTGCATAGATGCCGCCGACCAGCGCATAATCTGCGACCGTTGCGAAATGGAAATTCTCGCCGCCGTACAGCAGAAGCTGCTCCGCACTGCCGTTGACACCGTAGCCGATATTTGCCATAGCATACAGGCTGATCGCATTCGCGGCGCAGACCGGAACACTCAGCTCCATCTCCAGCAGGTAGCACAGCTTGGAGAAATGCACCTGATTGTGTTCGTCCGTCTCCGCACGCATCTGCTCCCAGCGGGAGGGCACGATGCCGACGCCCAGTCCGAGAATCTGCTTCGGGTTCAGCGAAGCCTTCTTGACGAGCTGCTTGGATGTGTTGACGATAAATGCGACAATGTCATCCAGATCCGTCTGTGCGGTCAGTGCCATGCGCTCCTGCGCGACCGGCTCCAGCGCCAGATTGGACAGACCGACGCAGACATGATCCTCCTCGATCACCGCACCGAGGATATACCGGTAGGTCGGGTTGATGCGGATCATCGTCTTTCTTCTGCCCTTTTTCTTCGGTTCCTCCGGCGCTGCCTGAAGCGGACCGTTCAGATCCTCCAGAATATTCTGCGCGATCATCTGATTGGTGATGATCGTGACCGCTGCACGGGTCAGCGAAAGCTGTGCGGCGATGTCCACACGCGCCAGCGTTCCCGCATGACGGATCGCGAGCAGAATTTGTTTCCGATTTCTACGTTTCAGATCGAGTTTACTGATTCCCTTTGTTTCCATGATAAACATTCCTCTTTCCTTGTTTTTGTTAATGGTTTGGTACATGTCGGATAAAATGTGCGAAAAACGCTCAAACGCGTGAAATTCCCTCAATTACAATTATAATTAATGCAGGTGAAAAAACTGTGAACGGCAAGTGAATGTTCTGTAAAATGCCCAAACTGAAGCGATAACAGAAGTGCGTAAATAAGTGCTTTTTTGGAACTTTATTGCAATTTCTAACATTAAAATTGCCGAAAAAGCCCGAATATTGAAAGAATCAGCGGAAAACAGTAGATCAGCACCAGAATTCCGCACCACACGCCCTGTGTCAGACGCTCGGCTCCCCGCTGAAGGAACTTTGCTTCCGCAATCCTGCGGCGGAATATCCACAGCAGCAGCGCCATGACTGCACCGCCTGCCGCAATCAGCAGCGCAGTGCCAAGCCCCTGTACGCGGAACCGCAGCGTCACCTGGCTCTCACCCGCGGGAATCCGCACTGCCGTCTGGCAGCCGTTGACGCGCCAGACCGGTGCCGGCTTTCCGTTGACCTCCGCAGTGAAGCCCTCGTCGTATGCCGCAGACAGCACCAGTGTTTTCGGCGCATCCGTCTGACAGTGTGCCGTATAGCAGCCCCGTGCATAGGACAGCTCCGTGCCCTGTGCATGCGCTGCTGCTTCTCTCAGCCGGTCGAGGTCGATGCCGAAGACGCCGAAGCTCTTGCAGCTGAAATCATGATGCACCTTGATGCGCACGGTAAACGGTGCGTTCGATGCCTCGCCCAGATAGACCAGACCGTTGTTCTGCCGCTCCGGATATTTTGTTGCCGCGTTATGCCCCTCAGCTATCACGGAAACAGCATGATACCGCGGATTTCCAAGCTCGGTACCGGTCTGCGAATACAGATCAAAATACAGCGCCTGATGTCCCTTTGCCAGAATCCGGTACTCAATCCAGCTGTCGGCATCGGGATCCGTACACGTACAGAAGGTTGTTCCGTCCGGATTCTGAGTCAGTACGGCATTCGTCAGCAGCTTCGGTTCATACGCGGTGATGAGATCCTCCGCACCGAGCATCCGCGCTGCAAGCTCCCGCTGAACATCGGCGCGTCTGCCTGCGGGCAGCTCTGCGATTTCCTCAGGCTGCGCGTCGGTATACAGCGCCGTCGGCAGCGAGAGATCGTTCTCCGCAACGGAGAGCAGCCGCTGGTCATCCGTCCAGATTTTTGTGGTCCATGACGGGAAATCCGGCGCCTGTCCGAGCTGATTTTGGCAAACCTGCGCGAAGTCAACTGACCCGG
>CAMNAY010000135.1 GCA_946531975.1 uncultured Ruminococcus sp.
ACCGATCACCGACACACCGTCCGGAATCACGATCTCACGGAGAAGGCCGCAGCCCTCAAAGCATCCGATTCCGAGCATTCCGTTCGAGCCGTCCGGATACCGCATTTCGCCCGGCATGACAATGTTTTCAAGTAAATCACAGTTCCGGAACGCATATGCGCCGATTTCACAGATTGCATTCGACAGTCTGATGCGTTTCAGATTTCTGCACTCCCGGAAGCCGCTCTCCCCGATGATCAGCACCGAGTTCGGCATATCGACTTCCACAAATTCCCGCTGACGGAATTCGCCGCGTTCGACGCGGTCCTTGTTGCGGTAACGGATCTTATCCGTTTTCTCAGCAGTCTGTTTCTTACCGAATAACCCCATGATCCATCCCTCTTTCATATTTCATTTTTATTTCCCGCCGGTATTTCTGTTTTTTCCGGCATAAACCGCAGGTCAGGCTGCGGGAGAAACCGAATCGGAAGACCGATCAGACAATGATGATCGTGTAGACAATCTCCTTGATGACATCCGGATTCTTCTCATCAAAGAAGAACTCGACTGCCTTGCCGTCTGCCTTGTACATTGCGAAGACAGAGGTCTCCTGTGTCGGAGTGCCGTACTTTGCGATCAGATCGTCATAGGTATCGCCGACCTTGATGCCTTCGTTGGTTGCGACGGTGCTGTCGAGCAGATCAACCTCATAGATTCTGTTGAGGGTCTGGTCATGCTCATCCGGATAGGTCACGACCTGAAGGCCGCCGAAGGTGTAGTACATGCTGGTTCCGGTGTATGCGCAGGACGGAGCCTCGAACACCTTGTCATAGGTACCGAGGCTTGCGATGATCTCATCAGCCGGCTCACCGACGACAATCTTCATGCCGTTTGCGACATAGTCATAGGTGATTGCGCCTGCTGCTGCATCGGTGCTGCTCTCAGAATCAGCCGGTGCATCGGAGGCAGCGGTTGCTGCCGGAGCGGTGGAATCTGCCGCAGAAGCAGCCGGTGCAGTGGAATCTGCTGCGGAGCTGTCTGCGCCGGCAGCAACACTGCTCGAAGAATCCGCAGCAGAGCTGCTGTCGTCGCCGCCGCAGGCGGTCAGACCGGTGAGCATCATTGCAGCAAGTGCTGCACATACGATTTTCTTGTTCATTTCAAAAACATCCTTTCATACTGTTGCATTGCTTCTATTTGTAAAGGGCGGCGCTTACTGCGCTTCTCCCTTGACATTGCCGTACTTCTCCAGGTTTTCGAGCTGACGGCGGATCTCTGCGTCATAGCGCTCCTTGATGCCTGCCCATTCCTCTGCGAGTTTTTTCTCGCCGCTGCGGTCAGCCAGCCCGTACCGGTCAACGAGATATTCGCCGAACCAGTCAGAGAGCTTTTCCGCGCCGTAGACATTGAGGTGCAGTCCGGCATCATAGGTATCTGTATTGTAGTCTATGCCGATCTGTGCCTGAATATCCTCATCGAGGAAATTGATATAAGGCAGATGATATTTCTCCGCATAGTCTCTGATCTGCCGATCCCACTCATCGTACCAGTAGGGATAGAGAGAAGGCGCTTTGATCAGCACAAGCTGAATATCATTCTTTGCACAGAGCGACATCATCTTGTCGAGATAGTTCCAGCAGGTATCGCTGAAGCTGTAATCCGTCAGCGGCGTACCGGTCGGTACATTCTCCGCGGGCTTTGCATCCGCACGGAGATAGTAGCCGGAGAAGAAATTCGGTTCTGCGCCGAAGAAATACTTGAAATCGTCGGAATTGATCTCACTCCAGCGGCTGTGATAGCGCAGGATCGGGAAGACATACGAGAGAAAGCTCTCCTCCTCGGTCATCGAGGCTTTGATGCAGTCCACCTTGGATTTCGACCAGCGCATTCCCTCGATCGACATGCGGTTATATGCTTCGCTCTGCGGCTCGCCGTACTTCATCGAAAGCACATTGAACACGACCACATCGGGCTTCTCATAGCGCAGCGTATCCTCCAGCAGATAGTAGCTCTGCCAGATCAGCTGCTGTGCCGAACCGCGGATTGTGCTGGAAATGCCGTACTTTTCCCAAAGCTCGACGGGCGAGAAATTCTCATAGCATTCGCAGTCACCGATGAACAGGACATCGTGATCCATGCCGGTATTATAATAGTCGGCGATCAGATTGCCCTCTACGACATCGGTCATATATTTCGGCTGGAGCAGACGCTGGACGGCTGCGAGCAGAACGCCCGCGCTGACTACCATTGCTGCTCCTGCGAGAATCACCTTTTTTTTACCCATTGTTGCTCCTCATTCCGGATCAGAACTGATTGTAGATGAACTGGCTCGAATCGTAGCCGATGCCGTAAGCGCCGAACACCACAACGATCAGCAGCAGTGCGACTGTCAAACAGCAGCTCAGGAACTTCGATTTATCATACAGCCGTTCGCGCACGCTGCCGCGGCGTCCGAGCAGACTTGCGATAAACAGCAGCAGCACGCCGGCTCCCAGCACGATATAATCGGGCTTGCCCAGTCCGAGCTTCATCAGGCTGCCGTTCCACAGCACCTGCGGGTTCCATTTATAGAACATCGTGCCGAACATCTTAAAAGTCAGCGGCACATCGAGATAGCAGTCGAACATACGCAGCAGACCCATGAGGAAGGTCGTGCGCAGCGCCATAAAGCCGTCATAAGCACGGGTATTGCTCCATGCATGCTTCTTGTGGAATTTGGTATAGAGGGGCGTCAGACGCTCGGAGATCAGAATGACCACCGCGTTCATCAGACCCCAGACGATGAAATTCCATGCCGCACCGTGCCAGAGACCGGTGACAAACCAGACTGCGATCGTCGAGATGTAGACCGGCAGATACTTGCCGACGCTTTTTCCGAGCTTGTCTCTGCTCCATTTGGAGAGCTTCAGCATCGGCTGACACACACTGACAGGATAGAACAGATAGTCCTTGAACCATGTACCGAGTGTGATATGCCAGCGGCGCCAGTACTCGGTGATATTCTTCGAGAAGAACGGGCGCTGGAAGTTTTCTGCGATCGGAATACCGAGCACCTGACCGATACCGATTGTGATGTCGATGCCGCCGGTGAAATCGGCGTAGATCCGCAGCGAATAATACAGGATACCGAGCAGGACGTACATGCCCTGATGCTCATCCGTATTGGAGATCAGAGCGGTGACGGCAGGCATCACGCGGTCTGCAAGGGCGACCTTCTTGAAGTAGCCCCAGAGAATCCGCTGAATACCGAGCATGACACGCTTGGCATCAAAGCCGTTGCCGGCATACAGTCCCTTGGAGAGATCGTCATATCGGCTGATCGGGCCCTGAATCAGCTGCGGGAAGAACGACACAAACAGCGAAAGCTTGGCAAAGTTCTTCTCTGCCTCATACTTTTCGCGGTAAACGTCGATCGCATAGCCCATCGTCTGGAACAGATAGAAGGACATGCCCATCGGCAGGAGGAATCTGTGAACCGGCAGCTTCTGCGAGCCGCCGAACCAGCCGATGACCGTATTGACGTTATGCATCGTAAAGGCGCCGTACTTGATGACAGCCAGCATGCCGAAATTCAGCAGCAGACAGAGCACCAGCCAGCGGAAGCGCTTCTTCTTCGCCTTCTCCTTGAACGCTTTTTTCTCGTCTCTGCTCCATTCGGACTTATGCGCCGAGACCTCGTCCTTCGCCTTCCGCGTCATGCTTGAGATGCGGTTGGTGATGAGGAACGTACTCAGCGCGGTCACGAACATATAGATCAGGTTCCACGGTCCGGAATACGCATAGAAGCCGATGCTTCCGATCAGCAGAAGCATCCAGCGAACACGCTTCGGCACCGAGAAATAGACGATAAACAGCGCGATCAGCCCGATAATAAATATCGAATCGGTAAACAGCATTATTCGTCCTCAAGCTCCTCGACCATCTTGGCGAGTGCCTGTGCGGAATTGAAGTTATCCGGAATGATCTTGTCCGCCGGAATGGTGATATCGAACTCATTGCTCAGCTCAGAGATCAGCGTAACGATATCGAAGGAATCGAGGATCTTCTTGTCAATCAGCTTGTCCTCGGACTCAAAGTCCACATCCTCGTGCAGGTCCTGAAGGATCTCAATGATTGTGCTCAGTGTTTCACTCATGACGGTTTACCTTTCCTTTTTCAGATTTTGATTTGGCTTCATTTCAGATGCCGTTATATTTCACTCGCCCTCATAGAGCGCGGTGAGCGCTTTGCGGTCAAGCTTTCCGTTGGGCGTATGGGGCATTTCGTCGAGCTGACGGATCTTATTGGGCTGCATATAGCGCGGCAGGCGCTGCTTCAGATAAGATGCAAGCTCTGCTTTCTCGACCGAACCGGTATAGAACAGAACGATCTTGCCCTTGACCTTGTCATAGATGCAGCCGACCGCCTCAACGCCGTCATACAGACCGCAGTTGATCTCGATCTCGCCCAGCTCGATGCGGTGTCCCATGTGCTTGATCTGGTAGTCCTTGCGGGACACGAAGACCAGATCGCCGTCTGCATTGTAGTGCGCGATGTCGCCGGTGCGGTAGATCAGCTCCGGGAAGCGCGTTTGCAGCGGATTCTGCGTAAAGACCTCTGCGGTCTTGTCAGGCTGACCGAAGTAGCCCATCGTGAGGCAGGTGCCGCGAATGCAGATCTCACCGGGCTCGCCGAATGCAGCCTCTTTGTTATTCTCATCGAGGAGGATGATGCCGGTATTGCGGAACGGTTTGCCGATCGGAATCGCATCGGTATCCTCGAATTCGCGGTCAACGTGATAGTAGCAGCTCATGCCGGTCGCCTCGGTCGGACCGTAGAGATTCGTGAACTTCGCATCGGGAAGCACCTCGCGCCAGCGCTTGAACTGCTTGACCGGAAAGACCTCGCTGCCGAATGCGATCGTATGCAGCGTTTCTGGCCGGACGGTCTGGAATGTACCGGTCGCGGCGATCATCGTCAGCGCGGACACGACCCAGCAGATCGTAT
>CAMNAY010000136.1 GCA_946531975.1 uncultured Ruminococcus sp.
CGAGGGGAGCGTCCACGGCGTGGTTGTCCATGCGAGGAAATAGACCTGCTTGCCGCCAAGCTGCTCATCGGTCTTGAATTTTGTAATGATCCAGCGGTCCTGACGCGGGCGTGTCGAGTCAGACTCTCTGGTATCGGAGATCGACAGGGAGGTTTCGCAGCGGCAGCAGTACGGTGTGACGCGGTAATCGCGGTAGATCAGCCCCTTGTCATAGCACTGCTTGAACGCCCACATAACCGACTCCATATAGGACAGGTTCATGGTCTTGTAGGCACCGTCGTAATCGACCCAGCGCGCCATCTGATCGACGTACTCGCGCCATGTGTCGTTGTTCTTCGAGACGATCTCGTGGCAGGCGTCATTGAACTTGCCGATGCCGATGCTGCGCTCGATCTCGGTCTTGCTGTCGATGCCCAGTGCCTTTTCCGCCTGTGTTTCGATCGGCAGACCGTGGCAGTCCCAGCCCCAGACGCGCGGAACCGAATAGCCCTGCATGGTGTGATAGCGGGCGATCATGTCCTTGATAAAGGAGACCAGAACGGTACCGTGATGCGGGATACCGGTCGGGAAGGGAGGACCGTCATAGAACACGACCTCCTCGGACTGACCGTTATGGACAGACTTCTCAAAGACCTTGTCCTCTTTCCAGCTTGCAAGCATGTCCGCCTGAATCTGCGCGAGCTTCGGGCGGCTGTCGAGCGGCTGATAATTGCTCATGAGCTTCTGCTTCCTTTCTGTTGAAAAATTAAATAAACATGCAGTAAACATACACTATTAAGTATATCACATATGAAGAAAAATGTCAAGGATTCTTTTGCGTTCGGGCGCAGATTCGGAGTTGTTTCATTTTTGGATAATGATATAAAAGCAAATGTGAATATTTGTATATAGCGCGTATTGACTTCCCGTTCGGAGTGTGCTATACTATAATAGGAGCAGGAGCGAACGGGATCCTGCGCACGGGAACAGGGCAGCCTTTTCTGCCCGCAGCCACGAGAAAGAGGGTAATTTTTATGAAAAAGATGATTGCAGTTCTGAGTGCCGCGGCGCTTTGCTGCGGGGCGCTCACCGCGCCGGTCTTTGCGGAGGAGAAACCGGCAAAGGAATACATGCTCGGTGATATTGACGAAGACGGCGATGTCACCGTGACGGATGCACAGCTTGTGGCTCAAGCATATGTGAATGCAGTGGTTGGAAAGCCGATTGAGCTGACTGATGAGCAGATCGCACGAAGCCATGTGCTGGGGCTGGAAAAAGAAGGTCATGTTTACCTCACAGATGCACAGGCAATCCTTATGTACAGCGTGGAAAGGCTTGCCGGTTATACCGATGAGGAGCTGAAAGACTTCTTCGCGGACTTCGCATACGGACTGAGAGATGTGAAATATCTGGGTTGATGGTCATATATTCATGAGAAATTGATTCCGAATACTGCGCCCGCACCGTAACCAATCGGTGCGGGCTGTTTTTGTGTCTGCGCGGCGGGGGAAATGCACAAAGCCCCCCGCATTGCTGCGAGGGGTTCTGTGCTGTGTAAGGGTGTTTCAGTCGTTGGCATTGGTTTGGGGGGCAGGAGCCTGCGTGCCGGCAGCATCGCCGAGGTCGAGAATGAAGGGAGACTCACCGCCGTTGACTCTCGGCAGGGCACCGTCCCACTCGTCAAGCATCTTGTTCTTGAGGACGGTCTCTGTCAGAGACTGATTCAGCAGATCGTTTGCATCGGCTTCCGCCTGTGCCTTTTCACGGATCGCATCTGCTTCTGCTTTGGCTGCAATGACCTTTTTCTTTGCCTCAGCCTCAGCAATCACCAGTGCTTCCTTCTGCTGGGTCTCCGCCTTGAGGAGGTTCTGCTCTGCGACCTGCTTCTGCTCGATCGCAGCATTGAACTCAGGCGAAAAATCGAAGTTGACAATATTGAAGCGCTCGATCTGGATGCCGTAGCCGGCGACCTTGGAATTGAGCTGCTCTTTGATCTGCTCGCTGACGGAAGAACGCTCGGTAATCAGCTCCTCGGCGGTGTACTTCGCCGTGACGGATTTCACGCTCTCCTGTACGTTCGGGGTAAGGATGACTGCTTCGTAGTCATTGCCGATCTCGCGGTAGATTGAAGCAGACTTCGCGGACTGTACGCGGTAGTTGACCGCAATCACGCTGCTGACCGTCTGCATATCGCGCGAAACGGCAGGGGCATCGACCTCGTAGACCTGAAGCTGGTTGTTGACGTTGACGACATCCTGTATGAACGGAACCTTGAAGTGGAAGCCCTCGGAGAGCGTCCGCTCCTCGACCTTGCCGAGCGTGACAATGACGCCGGAGTGTCCCGCGGGGACAGAGGCGGTTGCGGATATAAACAGGATGCCCGCGGCGAATGCAGCGACACCGATGCCGATGAATTTGCCGACACGCGACTTCTTTTTGACTGTGTAAACTTCTTCGTTGCTCATAATACGCATCCTCTTTTTTATATGATATTTGTTTGACCGGAATCTCTTTTCAGGCCGGGCGGTGCGGTTCCGGGACGCGCACCGCCTGACAGGTATTATCATAGCACAATCTGTGCCGATTTGCAATGCCGGAGAAAATGCCGTTAAAATCTGAAATTGAATTTTCGCGGAGAATGCTCCGGATTTCTCACGATTCCTTTCATTTCTGTATATTGTCAAAAAATCGGAGTTTATTTGTTGAATTCATTGAAATGTCCGTATTTGCTGGAATTATATTTTCAAATCCGGCATGATGCTTCCCCGCATTTCCGGTCGTGTGCAAAAAAGCGCATATTTCACGCTGCGCGCCGCTCTCCGGAAGGCAGAATCTGCCGGTTCTACCACCTGTGCAGTCACTCTACCGACGGTAGAATCGTCGCATCTGCGTGGTTTTTGCGGTAGAATTCCGGCAAAAGCGAATTGGTGCGGCTTCTACGAACTGTCGGTTGATGAACCGGCAGAAACAGGGTATAATGAATACAGCACAAGTCAAACAAAGGAGGCGGATTGAGATGACTTCGGCAAAGAGAATCCCGCTGCGGGAGAGAAGACTGCCCGGCTACACCCACGGCGAGGAAATAATGAACATGGTCACGCATATCATCGGCGGAGCAGGCGGACTGCTCATTCTGATCGGCAGTGTCCTGATCGGCGCGGCGCACCGGGACCCGTGGGCGATCACAAGCGGCTGCATCTACGGCTTTATGACCTGCTGCCTGTTTGTGATCTCAAGTGTTTATCACGGGCTGCCCGACGGCATGGGCAAGCGTGTGATGCAGGTCATTGACCACTGCACGATCTATTTTATGATTGCGGGAACCTATACGCCGGTGCTGCTGACCGGTATCCGGCGGGAATCTGCGGTACTGGCGTGGGTGATCTTCGGGATCGAGTGGGCGAGCGCGATGACCGCGGCGGCGCTCACGGCGATCGACCTGAAAAAGTACAGCAGGCTGAGCATGGTCTGTTATCTCACGATGGGCTGGGCGATCGTTGCGATTCTGCGCCCGACGCTGCGGGTCATGGGCACCGCCGGATTCCTCTGGCTGCTCGGCGGCGGCATCTGCTATACGGTCGGTGCGGTGCTGTACGGGCTTGGAAAGAAGCACCGGTACATGCACAGTGTCTTTCACCTGTTCGTCAATGCAGGCAGCGTGCTTCAGGCAGTTGCAATTCTGCTCTATGTCCTTTGACAGCCGCAGCGCGGAGCCCCCGCCGGGACACTGTCCGGCGGGGTTTACTTTTTGAGAAAAAGGGTGTATAATAGAATTACCGGCAGCATATTGCCGGCAATCCGGAAATCTGAACACATGCTTTTTCACAGGAGGATGTTATGATTTACCCTGAAATTCAGGCGGTTGCAGACGAGATCGCGGAACTCGGAAAACCGATCCGCATCTACCTCATCAGCCACAAAACCAATCACGCGACCAATCAGCTCGCCAGCTTCAAACTCGCACTGATCGTGCCCGATGACACAAAGAGCATCTCGGAGCTGGAATGCTACCTCTACACCGCTGTGGACAGCGACTGCCCCTATGATCTTGTACTGTATAAGGAGAGCGAGTGGAATACACTCTCGGAGGACCCGCGTACCTTTGCGTGGTCGATCAAAGAGGACGGGAGTGTGCTGTATGGCTAGAGGATACCGCGAGGGTGACAGCAAACGATATTTTGACTGGCTCTATTATGCCGCGATTGACCTGCGTGCAGCCAAGCTGCTTCTGGACGATGACCGCTGCTATAATCTGATCTCCTTCCACTGTCAGCAGAGCATGGAGAAGGCGCTCAAAGGCTATCTGCTCTGGCGCCGGCATAAGCTCTATGACGGGCATAACCTGCCGTGGCTCTGCAAACAGGCAATGCAGGATGATGAGCATTTCCGCGGCTGGATTCCCTTTGCCAGTGAACTGAACGGGTACTACATTGAAGCGCGGTATCCCGCAGACTTCCTGCTGCGGCTCGATGAACAGTCCGCGGCAAAGCTGATTGTCGATACCAATGACTTTGTGACCTTTGTCAATTCGCTGGTCAAGTTCGATTTCGCCAGCTACCGGCAGCGGAAAACGGATTGACCCGGACGCACTTTTCCAACGGAGGAACGGAATGGAACTGGAATACAAATGGAGAATCCCGAAGGAATCGCTCAGTGTGCTGGCTGCGTTTCTGCATTCCCATCCGGGGCGGCTCTCTCAGGATACGCTGCTGATGTCGGCAGTCTATTATGATACACCGGAACAGCTTGCGCATCAGCGGGGCTGTGCGCTGCGGCTGCGGCGGGAGAATGACCGCACAGTCTGCTGCATGAAGCGAAATATCCGCAAGGACGGCGCACAGGCGCTCAGAGAGGAATATGAGGTCGAAGCGGAAACGCTCAGCGAGGGACTCAAAAAGCTGCCCGATGCCGGCGCACCGAAGGACCTTTGTCTGTTTTTCTCGGCACAGAATTTCT
>CAMNAY010000137.1 GCA_946531975.1 uncultured Ruminococcus sp.
GCCCTTTCCCGCACCCGCAAACCGCACAGCATTCTGGGAGGAATTTTATCGGATGCCGTTTGCGGACATTGCGAGGAAATACGGCAGAAAGCCGTTCACGCAGAGAGTCAAGGCGTTCCTGCGCAAAAAGCTGCGCAGGATGCTTCAAAAACAGAAATAGGAGGACAGGAAATCATTATGACTGAAACCGAGAGAATCGTGGCGCAGGGCATTGTGGATGCTGATTTTCTGAAGCCCGAGGTGCGGGACGAATATGAAGTGACTGCGGAGGCAAAGAAGATCTGGGCGATCGAGATCGACCTGCTCCGCAAGTTTGACGAGGTCTGCCGCAAGCACGGTCTGCGTTACTGGGCGGGCTTCGGCACGATGCTGGGCGCAGTCCGGCATCACGGCTTCATTCCGTGGGATGATGACGTGGATGTCTGGATGCCGCGTGAGGATTACAACAAGCTGCTGAAGCTGCCGCAGAGTGAATTCGGCGCACCGTTCTTTTTGCAGACAACGATGAACGACGATGATTATTACAGCGCCTTTGCACGCCTCAGAAACAGCAATACGACCGGCATCCTTGTTTCCAAGTATAACAAGTGCAACAACGGCATCTATATGGATATTTATCCGCTGGACGGTCTGCATCCGAACAAAAATCTGCAAATGGTGAATTCCTACAATGTGCGGATCCGGAACCTGATGGCGCATGCGTATATGTTCAATATCAACCCGCGGCTCATCACCCGCATCATCTCGAAGGTTCTGCGGTCGGGGATCATCCCCTTCAATCACCGCAAGACCTATCAGAAGGTCAACCGCATCGCAATGAAGCGGAAATGGGCGGATGCCTCGGAGGTCGGCATCGTCGTCTTCTGGCCGTATGCCTATGCGCATAACCACTTCCGCAAGGATGCGTTCCAGGATACGGTCTATCTGCCGTTTGAGCATATCAGTGTCCCTGTGCCGAGCGGATATAAGCATGTTCTGCGCGTGCTTTACGGGGATTTCATGAAATTCCCGCCGGTGGAGCAGCGCGGGCAGTGGCATGATTTCTTCTTTGAGCCGGATGTGGATTACAAGACATATTGCAGTGAGCATTACGGAACCAAATACCAATAATGGAAAGGAACGATACAATGAAAGCGTTGATCCTGAACTCCGGGCTTGGCTCCCGGATGGGTGTTCTGACAAGTGAGCATCCGAAATGTATGACAGAGATCTCTGCCCGGGAGACGATCCTGAGCAGACAGCTCACGATGCTTGCCGAAGCGGGCATCACCGAGGTCATCATGACGACAGGCGCATTCGACGGCGTGCTGGTCAGCTATTGTAACAGCCTTGATCTTCCGCTGCATATCACCTTTGTGAAGAATCCTGTCTACGACAAGACCAACTACATCTATTCGATCTACTGTGCCCGCGACTATCTGAAGGATGAGGATATCATCCTGATGCACGGCGACCTCGTTTTTGAGAACACCGTGTTCGATCAGGTCATCGCTTCTGAGACAAGCTGCATGACCGTCAGCTCGACGCTTGATCTGCCGGAAAAGGATTTCAAGGCGGTCATTGCAGAGGGCAAGGTGCAGAAGGTCGGCATCGAGTTCTTCAATGAGGCAATGGCGGCTCAGCCGCTCTATAAGCTCCTCAAGGAAGACTGGAACAAGTGGCTCTCCGGCATCATCGCATTCTGCGAATCCGGCGAGGAGGCAAAGAGAAAGTGCTATGCGGAAAACGCACTGAACGAGATCGCGGATAAGAATATCGCAGCACTCGATGTGCAGAATCTGCTCTGCGCCGAGATCGACAATCCCGAGGATCTGGCGGTTGTCTCCGCAAAGCTCAGAGAGATCGAGAACCGCACCGTTTACATGTGCTTTGCAACGGACATGATCCACAGCGGGCATATCGCGATCATCAAGAAGGCGAAGCGCCTCGGCAAGCTGATCATCGGTGTGCTCTCCGATGAGGCAGTCTGCAGCTACAAGCGTTTCCCGCTGCTGCCCTTCGCAGAGCGCAAGGCGATGTTTGAGAACATCGCAGGCGTCTGGAAGGTCGTGGAGCAGAAGGAGCTGAGCTATAAGGAGAACCTCGAAGCCTACCGCCCGGATTTCGTTGTCCACGGCGATGACTGGCAGACCGGCTTCCAGAAGGTCATCCGCGATGAGGTTACCTCGATTCTCGCGTCCTACGGCGGCAAACTCGTCGAGTTCCCGTATTCCAATGACGCGAAGTACAAGGAGCTCGAGAACCGCGCCAGAGCCGATATGTCGATGCCTGACATCCGCAGAGCAAGACTTAAGAAGGCAATCGCCATGAAGGGCACGATCACTGCGATCGAGGCACACAGCGGTCTGACCGGCCTGATCGCGGAGAACACCGTGGTCTATCAGGACGGCGGCGCAAGACAGTTCGATGCCATGTGGATTTCCTCCCTCTGCGATTCCACCGCAAAGGGCAAGCCGGATATCGAGCTGGTCGATATGACTTCCCGTTTCCGCACGATTGACGATATCATGGAAGTCACCACCAAGCCGATCATCTTCGACGGAGATACCGGCGGGCTGACCGAGCACTTTGTTTACACGGTCCGTACCCTCGAGCGCATGGGCGTTTCAATGGTCATCATCGAGGATAAGACGGGTCTGAAGAAGAACAGCCTGTTCGGCACCGAGGTGCAGCAGACACAGGCTGCGATCCCGGATTTCTGCGAGAAGATCCGGGCAGGCAAGAAGGCGCAGAAGACGAAGGACTTTATGATCTGCGCAAGAATTGAGAGCCTCATTCTCGAGCAGGGCATGGAGGATGCGCTGGAGCGTGCATTTGCATTCGCAGGTGCAGGCGCAGACGCCATCATGATTCACTCCAGAAAGAAGGATCCGGCGGAGATCTTCGAGTTCGTCGAGAAGTTCCGCGCACAGGATCCGACCACGCCGATCGTTGTCGTCCCGACCTCGTTCAACACGGTCACCGAGGAGGAATTCAAGGCGCGCGGCGTCAATGTCGTGATCTATGCGAACCAGCTGACCAGAACCGGCTTCCCGGCAATGCAGAACGCTGCAAAGATGATCCTGGAGCATCACCGTGCAAAGGAATGCGATGACATCTGCATGCCGTTCAAGGATATTATCCGTCTGATCCCGGAGGAAGTGTAATATGCAGCAGATTCTGACTGCAAGTGCGGATTACGCCGAGCTGGATGAATACTTCGTGCAGTCCGGCGCAGAAAGCATCTTGCTTGTATGTGACAGCGCCTTCGGGTTCCTGCGCATCAAGGATTACTTTGAGACGCTCGAAGCACGCAAGGGCATCCGCGTTGTAAAGTTCTCCGATTTCCAGCCGAATCCGCTGTATGAATCGGTGGTCAAAGGCGTGGAGATTTTTCACGAAAACAACTGTGGTCTGATCGCAGCAGTCGGCGGCGGCAGCGCGATCGACGTTGCAAAGTGCATCAAGCTGTATTCCAATATGGACAGCAGCGAGAACTATCTTAAGCAGCAGATCGTGCCGAATAATGTGCCGCTGCTTGCTGTCCCGACAACCGCGGGCACCGGCAGCGAGGCGACCCGCTACGCCGTCATTTACTACAACGGCGCAAAGCAGTCCGTCACCGATTACAGCTGCATTCCGTCCACGGTTCTGTTTGATGCCAGTGCGCTGAAAACCCTGCCGGTGTATCAGAAGAAGGCGACCATGATGGATGCGCTCTGTCATGCGATTGAGTCCTTCTGGTCGGTCAACTCCAATGCGGAGAGCATGGGCTATTCGCAGCAGGCGATCGAAATGATCGTTGCGAACAAGGCAAGCTATCTTGCAAACGAGGACGCAGGCAACGAAAATATGCTGAAAGCCGCGAACATCGCGGGCAAGGCAATCAATATCACGCAGACAACGGCAGGTCATGCAATGTGCTACAAGCTGACCAGCCTTTACGGCATTGCGCACGGTCACGCGGCGGCGCTCTGCGACAAAGCACTGATTCCCTTTATGATGCAGCATCCGGAGGCATGTATTGATCCGCGCGGCGAGCAGCATCTGAAGCAGGTGCTCGGCAAAATCGCGGCGGCATTCGGCTGCAAGCCGGAGGCACTCGCAGAATGTTTTGCAGCGCTCGTCGATTCGCTCGAACTGCCGGTACCGGAGGTCAAGTCGCCGGAGGATATCGACACGCTCAAGATTTCGGTCAATCCGGACCGTCTGAAGAATCATCCGGTCAAGCTGACCGTGGAGACCATTGAAAGCCTTTATAAGCAGATTTTGAGACAGGAGTAAGAAAAATGAAAGTTGAAAGTCTTGTTCAGATCATCGGCGCGGATTTCTATACCGGTGTGCCGGATTCGCAGCTCAAAGCGCTCTGCAACTACCTGATGGATACCTACGGGATTGATCAGAATCATCACATCATCGCGGCAAACGAAGGCAACTGTACCGCTCTCGCTGCGGGCTATCATCTGGCTACCGGCAAGGTTCCGGTTGTCTATATGCAGAACTCCGGCGAGGGCAACATCATCAATCCGGTCGCATCGCTGCTGAATGACAAGGTCTACGCAATCCCGATGATCTTCATCGTCGGCTGGCGCGGTGAGCCGGGCGTGCACGATGAGCCCCAGCACATCTATCAGGGCGAGGTCACGGTCAAGCTGCTCGAAGATATGGACATCAAGACCTTTATCATCGGCAAGGACACAACCGAGGATGAGCTTGCAGCAGTCATGGAAGATTTCCGCAAGGTGCTCGCAATCGGCAAGCAGGTCGCATTTGTTGTCCGCAAGGGCGCGCTGACCAACGCACCGGAGGTCGAATACAAGAATAGCAACAAGATGATCCGTGAGGAGATCATTCAGCATATTGTCAAGGCAACAGGTGAGGATCCGATCGTTTCGACAACCGGTAAGCCGAGCC
>CAMNAY010000138.1 GCA_946531975.1 uncultured Ruminococcus sp.
CCTGCCGTAACTCTGGATTTATAGGTATATCCGGGAAAATACTGCTGTCCGGCGGGATCCACATTGTAGGTATTGGGCGGGACATAGGTATTGGCTTGCTGCATCATCGGACCGGGGGTTCCGCGCTGGCGGAAGACCTGCTGGGGGAAGCCCCCCCATACCCTGAAAGGGCGGCGGCGCTGCCTGCCGATACTGAGGCGGATCCTGATAAGAAGGAGCCTGCTGGAACTGCATTCCGCCGTCATCTGTCAGGTTGCTGACAGAGCAGCCGCAGATATCGCAGACCAGTGCGCCCGGCAAGGTTTCGGAACCGCAGGAAGCACAGTATTTATCACCGTCGCCGACAGCAAAGCCGCAGTTCAGGCAGTAGACATCTGTATCAATCAGAACCTCGCCGCAATTTCTGCAAAACACGAACCGCACCTCCTTTTGTTCTGAGTGTTCTGTATCTGAGCGATCGCCGTGATTACACAGCTATCTAATTGTATTATACATTGTTTCGTGCATTCTGTCAAGTCAATTTTCGCTGGGAAATGCAGAAACCGGCGCACGGAATGACACCCGCGCGCCGGTTTGATTCATTTTGTCAGCTCAGATCATTTTCCTCTGCTTCCAGTTTCGCCATATAGCCGTTGTAGCGCTTGACTTTATGCTCATAATAGAGCACATCCACGATAAACCAGGTTGCGAAGCCGATCGCGAAATCGGTTGCGATCTGAACTGCCATCGGCTTGAGGTGATTGATATCGACGATCAGGTCTGCAACAGCGAAGGAGCCTGAATAGAGCAGCGCATTCAGCGCATAGAACATGAAGCGCTTGCCTTTTGCAGCAGGTGCGGGGTCGAGCTGCTTGCCGAGGACCCGCGGCAGCTCATAGACACTGTTCTGTCTGTTGACCAGTCCCAGCACGAGGAACATGATGAACAGCAGCACCAGCTCCGGCAGAGCGAGCTCGCCGTGAAAACCGACATAGATGAGCCGTGCAACGATATACAGGAAAGCGACCGCACCGCAGGCAGCGAGACCTTTTTCATTGGCGCGCGCTGTACGTTCATCGCCGGGATAGGCAGCGGTCAGTTTTTCGGCGGTTTCTTTTTTCCAGCCGGTCAGTTCAGATTTTTTCATCATCATTCATCCTTTCTTCTTTCGGGATCCAGAACAGATCGTCGAGTGTTTTTCCGAGCGCATCACAGATTGCAGTGCAGAGGTTGAGCGTGGGGTTATAGTTGCCGGATTCAATCATTCCGATCGTCTGCCGGGTCACGCCGACCGCCTTTGCAAGCGCTTCCTGATTCATGTCGTGCTCCATGCGGGCGATTTTCAGTTTTTTATTTTTCATACACTGTTCATCCCTCCTTATGGTCCTATTATACACGATACCTTGCAAAACGTCAAGTATAATTTACATTTAGTTTGATAAAGACGACAATTTCGTCGTTTTGCCGAATTCGCATCCATTTTTGCGCCGAAGATTCATCCGATTAAACAACCGGCGGGGTTGTGACTTTCATTTTGCGCTCATCAGGCGTTGGGAGAAGATCCTCTCCCCCGGCGCACTCCTGCGCCGACTATGGCGCTCCTTGGGTGATGGCAGGCAGTGCAGCCTTTCGCGTCCTTCGCAGCGGGCACTGCCCGGACGCACAGACTGTACAAATATCCGCGCCGGATTTTGTATGCATATCCCAAAACGTCCGGCGCAATGTTTCAGCTGATGCAGACTTTTTCACGCATACCCATTGCTTTTTTCTGCATAATATGGTATAATGGCAGGGAATGTGTCACATTATACAGAGAAAGGCTGGGACTATATGCCGAAATTTTTCGATGACACTTTTTCACCCGAACATCCGGTTCTGACCGGTGAAAATCTGCGGCATATCGGCTATGCCCTGCGGATGCGTCCGCAGGAACAGCTGACAATCTGCGCCTGCGGGATCGACCACGAATGTGAAATCGAGGAAATAACGCAGGATGCCGTCTATCTGAAGATTCTCTCCTCCGCCCCGTGCTGCGCGGAGCCCACGGTTTCTGTTACGCTCTTTCAGGCGCTCCCGAAATCGGATAAGCTCGAACAGATCATCCAGAAGTCGATCGAACTGGGCGTGACGGAGATCGTTCCCGTCCTGACACGGCGCTGCATCTCGCGCCTTTCAGCGGGGGACTTCCAGAAAAAACTTCCGCGCTATCAGAAAATCGCGCAGGCAGCCGCTCAGCAGTCCGGCAGAGGGATCATCCCTGCTGTCGCACCGCTGCATACGCTGGAGCAGGCAGCCGAGCGCATGCGTTCGCTCGATGTGCCGCTGGTGCTGTATGAAGGCGAGGGCGGAATCTCCTTCTCCGAAGTCGCAGCCGACCGGAAAACCTACGGGCTGTGCATCGGAAGCGAGGGCGGCTTCGATCCCGCCGAGATTGACCTGCTGACCCAAAACGGCGTGCAGGCAGTCTGGCTTGGAAGGCGCATTCTCCGCTGCGAAACCGCGCCGCTGACCGCACTCTCTGTTCTGATGTTCCGAACCGGAAACCTCAACTGATTTGGAGGAGCCACCCATGATCTATGTCATGAGCGATATTCACGGCTGTCATGCGCTCTTTCGGAAAATGCTCGAAAAGATCGGGTTCAGCGACGAGGACGATCTGTATATCCTCGGCGATTTCATCGACCGCGGTGATACGCCGATTCCGCTGCTGCTCGACTGTATGGAGCGCATCAACGTCTACCCGCTTCTGGGCAATCACGAAGCGATTATGCTGCAATGCGTACTCGGTCTGCCCGATGAAGCCAATATTGAAAATGTAACCGAATTCTACACAGATGCAGGATATGCGGTCTATTCCGCATGGATGCAGAACGGCGGCTCGGTCACCCTCACGCAGTATCTCGGACTGCCGCCGAAAAAGCGTGCAGAGCTGATGTCCTATATGAATGAGTTTCGCGTGTACGAGGAACTGACCATGCCCGACGGCAGACAGTTCGTCATGACGCACAGCGGCATTGAGGACTTCGACCCTGAGCGCCCGCTGCACGAATATCCGCTGGACGCGCTCATCAATGCGCGGCCGCAGCAGAGCGACCGGTTCTTTGAGGACCGCACGCTGATCTTCGGACACACCCCGACGCTGACCTATCCGCAGATGCACGGGCGTGCCGAGATTCTGTTCACCGATACCTATATAAATATTGACTGCGGCGCAGTCTTCCACGAAGCGGGCGGAAAGCTCGCCTGCCTGCGCCTTGATGATATGGAAGTGTTTTACGTATGAAGCAACCGGCGAAACGTCAGCTCGGCGTTCTCGATCTCGCACACCGCTGGCTGCGGGAGCATGTCTCAGCAGGCGACCTCTGCATCGACGCGACCTGCGGCAGAGGCAATGACACCAGACTGCTCTGCGAACTGACCGGCGAGTCCGGCAAAGTCATCGGATTCGATATCCAGCAGGACGCGGTCGATTCCACCGCTGCTCTGCTCGCCGAAAACGGACTCTCTGCGGAGCTGCACTGCGAAAGCCACGCAGAAATGCAGAAATATGCAGCCGCAGGAACGGTCTCCTGTGTCGTGTTTAATTTCGGCTGGCTGCCGCGCGGCAGTCACGAGATCTTCACCCGTGCCGAATCGAGCATCGCAGCGCTGAATGCCGCACTGACGCTCCTGAAGCTCGGCGGCTCACTGGTTCTTTGCATCTATTACGGCGGCGCAAACGGCTTTTCCGAGCGCGATGCCCTGAACGAATATTTAGCCGCACTGGACAGCCGGTATTATACCGTGATGCAGTGCAGCTTCCCGAACCGCACCGGCTGCCCGCCGTATGCGGTGTTCGTCACAAAGGACAGCGAACCGGAGGCAGCCCTGTGACCGCGCTGACCGTGCTGCTTGAAGCAGCAGAGGACACGGAGGAGCGCACAAATATCACGCCGGTTCTGATCCGGTTCGGACTGAAGTTTCTTGCGATCTTCGCAATCGTCGCTGTTGTGACGATCCTGACGCCGCGCATGGCGAAGTGGGTCGATGCCCAGCGGGAGAAGCACCGCAAGCCGGAGGTGCCGGAGGACCCGCGCTGCAAGGCGGTCAAGGGGCCGTATGACATGCCGGAGCCGGTGCGGAAGGAACCGGAGGTGCAGGCTGAGCGTTCCCGCAGAAAGCGCAGACCGCCGCAGACACAGCAGGACGAGGCGCAGAGATACCGACCCAAGCACGCCAAACCGCGCAGACGGCGCCCGCGTCCGGAGGAGCCGGAGACCGGCGAAGATGACAGCTGACCGCAGCCGTCCCAACAGAAATACAAGCAGCCCCGCAGTGCGATCACAGATTCGCTTCGGGGCTGCTTTTTGCCGTCTTCAATGTTAGATTTCTGTAAAATTTTGCAAATTCACTTGTAATCCGCCTGTCTTTTTGCTATAATGGTAATCGGCGTGTACAGAATGTCGGAAATATGACGGACTGTATGCGCCTGACTTGCGTTGCAGGAGGTTAGTTAGAAAAATGAAGCATTATCTGGAGACGGCTGAAGCGGTTCTCGATGAAGTGCAGAGCAGCAAGGAAGGTCTGAACGCTGCCGAAGCCGCATCCCGTCTGGCAAAGAACGGACCGAACAAGCTGGACGAGCCGCCGCAGAAAACACTGCTCGCACGGTTCCTTGAGCAGTTCAAGAACCCGATGATCCTCGTGCTGCTTGCAGCCGCGGTCGTATCCGCGGTCACAGGCATCATTCAGGAGGGCAGACTTGAGGCTGATGTATTCATCATTCTGTTTGTTGTCATCGCAAACGCCGTACTCGGCGTCTATCAGGAGAACAAGGCAGAAGCCGCGATTGCCGCATTGCAGGCAATGAGCGCCGCACAGAGCAAGGTCTA
>CAMNAY010000139.1 GCA_946531975.1 uncultured Ruminococcus sp.
TTTCTTCGCCGATCTCACGGCAGCCCTCATAGAAGCTGTCACAGATCACCTTGCCAATCTCACTGCCGTCACACTCCGGATGCTGTGCAAGATAATTGCCCATAGACGCATAGTCCCAGCCATAGCCGGGCTCCAGTTCCTGGGAGGCAATCATGAAATCTGCGTGTGTGGCGAGGAGTGCTGCTGCCTCTGCGGTAGACATCAGGCAGGCATCAAACCCGATGAAGGAAAACGGCTGTGTCATGTCATCATACACGCTGTAGAGAGCCGCATCCATTTCCTTGAGGAGAAGCGCGTCATCGTCTGCTGTTTCGTCAAAGCAAACACCGTTGATGCTGCCGCTGCCGTGATTCCAGAGAACCAGCCCCATATTGGCAGCCGGGTACTCTGCAACGCCCCATCTGAGAAAATCAGAAAGCGACCGGCTTTCGCCCATACTGACCGCACTTTCCGACCAGACCTCTGTCATTTCGCCGCCCTGAATTACCCATCTCTGCGTCATATCCGGACGGATATTGTCATAGTACCAGTCATATGCTCCGCCAGTCTGTACCACGAACCGGATGTTATCATTTGCAGAGGATGTCATCATTTCTTCTATATCCGTAGATGCAAGATAATCGTCAGATTCCAGATTAGAGCCACACAGATAGACAAATACCGTCCATGTTCCGGGTTCACCCATAGGAACAGTCTGTGTACGCACAGGTCGTTGAATGGGAAGAGAACCGCTTGGCTCCTCCGACGTGCTGACAGACTCAACCGTTTTGTTTTCTGCCGGTACTGCAGCATTTTCTGCCGTCGGCTCTGTCGATGCACACGCTGAGCAGCTGCACATCAAGATGATTGCGGTTAAAAATGCAGTGATTCTTTTGAATATCATAGAGGGTCACCTCGCTGTTAATGTTACAAACTAATTCTAACATACGATCCTGAATTTGTAAAGTACCCCTGAGGGTACTTTTGCTATTATATTTATTTTTGTTACCGAATCTGTCCAAATGCTTCAACTACAAACATTGGCTTGCACCAGATAAGTGGCTTTATCTGCCGTTATCGGGATCAGCAATACAGTTCAGTGCTGCAAGGTCATCTTGCCGGGCTTGCGATTTGTGTTAGCCCCTGTGGGGCTATTTTGCATTTCAGCCTGTCGGCTCTGTTTGGTTTCCTCACCGTATTTTCCTCCTGAACCACAGCTCCCACTTGCAATTCTGCGCGGTTTGTGATATAATAGCTATGTATGTGCGCGGATCGGCTCAGTTCGCCGCGCAGAGAATCACTTTTCAAGGAGGCTGTCAGCCATGAAAGCTGTTATTACCGTCATCGGACATGACACCGTCGGAATCCTGCACAAGGTCAGCGGCATCTGCGCCGAGAAAAATGCGAACGTCATGGAGGTCACGCAGAGTGTGCTTCAGGATCTCTTTGCGATGTTTATGCTCGTCGATATCCGTGCGCTGAGCTGCGATTTCTCGGAGCTGTCTTCCGCGCTCACCGATCTCGGCAAGGAACTCGGTCTGTCTATTCATGTCATGCATGAGGACATCTTCAATTCGATGCACCGCATCTGATCTGACGGGAGGAAACTATGCTCAATACCTCAGATATTCTGGAAACCATACGCATGATTCAGGACGAATGCCTCGATATCCGCACGATCACCATGGGCATTTCGCTGCTGGACTGCTGCTCGGAGGATATGGATGCGCTCTGCACCCGCGTGTACGATAAGATCACGCGCAAGGCGGAGAAGCTCGTAGCTGTCGGTCAGCAGATCGAGACCGAGTACGGCATCCCGATCATCAACAAGCGCATTTCGATCACGCCCGCTGCCATGCTGGTCGGCGCGACCAGAGGCGGCGATCCGGTCAAGCTCGCACATGCCCTTCAGCGTGCTGCCGAAGCCACCGGCGTCAATTTCATCGGCGGCTTCTCGGCACTCGTCCACAAGGGCTTCAGCGCCGGTGATGAGGCACTGATCCGCTCCATTCCGCAGGCGCTCGCGGAGACTGCGAATCTCTGCTCCTCGGTCAATGTCGGCTCGACCAAGGCGGGCATCAACATGGATGCCGTGAAGCTCATGGGTGAGATCGTCCGCGAATCGGCAGAGCTGACCGCGGATAACCAGTGCTTCGGTCCGGCAAAGATCGTTGTGTTCTGCAACGCGCCGGAGGATAATCCGTTTATGGCAGGCGCCTTCCACGGCGTCGGAGAGCCCGACTGCGAGGTGCATGTCGGCGTTTCGGGCCCCGGCGTTGTCCGTGCCGCAATCGAAAAATACCCGGATGCGACCATTGATGAGCTTGCAAATGTCATCAAGCGCACCGCTTTCAAGATCACCCGCATGGGTCAGCTCGTCGGCACCCGCGCCTCGAAAATGCTCGATGTACCGTTCGGCATCGTCGATCTCTCGCTTGCACCGACGCCGGCAGTCGGAGACAGTGTGGCGCATATCCTTGAGGGCATGGGTCTCTCGGTCTGCGGCATGCACGGCACGACTGCGGCTCTGGCACTGCTCAATGATGCGGTCAAGAAGGGCGGCGTCATGGCGTCCTCCAGTGTCGGCGGACTTTCCGGCGCATTCATTCCGGTCTCGGAGGATGCCGGCATGATCGACGCGGCAAACTCCGGTGTGCTGTCCCTCGAAAAGCTGGAGGCGATGACTGCGGTCTGCTCGGTCGGTCTGGATATGATCGTCATTCCGGGCGATACCCCCGCTTCGACCATTTCTGCAATCATTGCGGATGAGGCTGCGATCGGCATGGTCAACAGCAAGACGACCGCTGTGCGCGTCATTCCGGCAATCGGCAAGAAGGAGGGCGAGCAGCTCGACTTCGGCGGTCTGTTCGGTACGGGCCCGGTCATGCCGGTCCGCAGAGAGAGCGCCGAAAAGTTTATCTCCCGCGGCGGCAGAATTCCTGCGCCGATGCAGAGCCTGAAGAACTGATCTGAAGGCAGCACATGGCTTCCGTCCGGCTGCCGTGTGCTGCCGCTGTGTCTTTCCTGCTTATAAAAGAAAAAGAATTCAAAAGAAAAGGAGCGTTTCCCTTGTCATCCAGATCCAAATACTACTGCTGGGCACTCGCGATGCCGCTGCTTGTCATTCTGATGCTCTGCGGCTGTGCAAATATGGAAGAAATCGAATCCTATTCGGATCCGTCCGAAATCATTCTGCCGGAGGGGGCGATCGTAACGACAACAGAAACAACCGTCGAAACGACCACGACGACAACCAATGTCTATACACCGCCGAATGATCCGGTCGCGGTCTCCGTGCTGGAGAATATGACACTGTACGAAAAAGCTGCACAGATGATGCTGGTCAGCTGCATGGATGAAGACCTCGCAAAAACCTATTCCGCAAAGGGCGCGGGCGGTCTCTGCCTGTTTGCAAAGCCCTTTGAAGGGAAAACACCGGAGCAGGTGAAGGTCATGACCGAAAGCTTCCAGACTGCCGCCAGATATCCGATGCTGATTTCTGTCGATGAGGAGGGCGGCACCGTCAACCGTGTCAGCATCAATTCCATGCTGAGAGAAAAGAAATTCCAGAGTCCCAAGGCGGTTTATGATGCGGGCGGCTGGGGCATGATCCGCACCGATACCGAGGAGAAGGCGGCGTTTCTGCGGAATCTCGGCATCAACTCCAATCTCGCACCGGTCTGCGATGTGCCGACCTCACAGTGGGATTATATCGCGCCGAGAAGCTTCGGAACGGATGCGACCGAAACCGCTTCGTATGTCATGGCAGTCGTGAACGTCATGCACAGCCGGAAGCTCGGCTCGACGCTCAAGCACTTCCCCGGCTACGGCGGCAGCAGCGACACGCATCAGAATATCGCCTATGACAACCGCGATTACCAGACCTTCCTCGACCGCGACTTCAAGCCGTTCCGTGCCGGAATCGACGCGGGCGCGGATTCTGTGATGGTCAGCCATAATATCGTCAAGTGCATGGACCCCGACCAGCCGGCTTCCCTTTCCCCGGAGGTTCACCGCATTCTCCGCGAGGAGCTTCAGTTCCGCGGTGTCATCATCTCCGATGACCTCGGCATGCAGGCAATCACGCAGTTCACCAACGGCGAGAACCCTGCCGTCGCTGCGGTCAAGGCTGGCAATGACATGCTCTGCTATTCCGATTTTGACGGCGCGGTTGCGGCAATCACGGCTGCGGTCGAGGCGGGCGAAATCGAGGAATCCCAGATTGACGCCTCTGTCCTGCGGATTCTTTACTGGAAGCGTTCGATCGGCATTCTGAAATGAGAAGAAAGGAAGCGGAATATGGCACGAACAAGGATCGACCTCATCACCGGCATCCTCGGCTCCGGAAAAACGACGTTTCTGCGGCGGTATGCGCAGCATCTGCTCGCAAAAGGGCTGAAAATTGCCATTCTCGAAAATGATTTCGGGGCGGTGAATGTGGATATGGTCATGCTTCAGGATCTGAAGTCTGACCGCTGCGCACTGGAGATGATCACCGGCGGCGGTGACCCGGACTGCCATAAACGGCGCTTCAAAACACAGCTCATTTCCCTCGGTATGCAGCATTTTGACCGTGTCATCATGGAGCCTTCGGGCATCTTCGATATGGACGAATTCTTTGATACGCTCTATGAATCGCCGCTCGACCGCTGGTTTGAAATCGGCAGCGTGCTGACGGTCGCGGATGCGGAAATGCCGGAGATTCTCTCAGTGCAGATGGAATATCTGCTCGCTTCGGAGGCTGCATACAGCGGAAAACTGCTGCTCAGCAAGATCTCGCATCTGCGGGAGGAGACGCCGGAGCATGCCGGCGGTCGGGTGCTGGCGCATGTCAACC
>CAMNAY010000140.1 GCA_946531975.1 uncultured Ruminococcus sp.
CCTCGAACTGCCGCTGACCGTCAGCGGCGCAGAGCTGCAGCGCGCACAGAACGGCGAACAGCCGGAGACGGAACTGGTCGATGTCGTCGGAAAGTATTACCGCGGAAAGATGCTGCTAGTGAAGGATCCCTCCCGTGTGTTTGTCGGTGTGTCCGGTCCGTTCGGCGCGGCATATGCAGGCAAGAAGGTGCCGGATATCATTGAATCCTACGGGGCGATGGCGGGCGTCAATGCCAGCGGCTTCTACGATCCCGACGGCGTCGGAAACGGCGGCACCCCGCTGGGTATGGTCATGTCGGAGGGTCAGCTCAAATACGGCTATGCCGGCGGTACCTATGAGGTGATCGGCTTTGACAAAGAGAATAAGCTGCACTGCGGCTGGATGACCGGTCAGCAGGCACTCAATCTCGGAATCCGCGACGCTGTCTGCTTCGGACCGGTGCTGGTTACAGACGGCGTCAAGCAGAAGAATCTCAATGCGAACGGTCACGGCGGCTATAACCCGCGGACCGCAATCGGGCAGCGCGAGGACGGTACTGTGCTGATCCTCATGCTCGAAGGAAGACAGATTTCCAGTATCGGCGCAAGCATGGACACCACTGCTGATATCATGCTCGAATACGGCGCGGTCAATGCCGCGAACCTCGACGGCGGTGCCTCTACGGTCATGTACTATCAGGGCGAGCTGCTCACAAACTGCTCCTCCCTCTACGGCTCCCGTGCCGTGCCGACTGCGATTCTGGTCAAGCCGGAATCGTAACGGAGGTGCCGATGGAACAGAATTCACACGGACACCGTACCGGCAGACCGAATCATCCGGTGCGCAGACGTCCGCCGCTCAACCGCGATGCACAGATGCCCAATGGCAGATACCCGCAGCAGGATGCGTACCCGTTCAAGGGAAGCCGGCCGCTGCGGAATCCCGATGATGTGCCGCGCAGGAAAAAACACCCGCCGCTTGATGAATACGGGATGCCGCGCAGAAGAAAGCGTCCGCCGCTCGATGAGAACGGGATGCCGCGCAGAAGAAAGCGCCCGCCGCTTGACGAGAACGGGATGCCGCGCAGAAGAAAGCGCCCGCCGCTTGACGAGAACGGAATACCCCGCAGAAGCAGGCATCGCCGAAGAACGCCGCGCTCGGAGCTGAGCTGGCGCAACGGCGCAAAGAAGATCAGAAAACGGCTGCACCGCTTTCCGGTCTGGATTCCGCTTCTGGTTGTGTATGTCATTGCATTGGTTCTGATCTCCCGCAGTGTTGTCCGGCGTGTCGGAACCTATATGGCGGAATATGAAGCCTCCAGACCGCAGTATGTCATGGACGAATATGTCAGTCAGCTCGATGACGGCTTCTATAATACGATGCTGCACAATGCCGCGGCGAATCTCAGTGTCTCGAAATACGAGACAACAGAGGCTGTGATCGCTGCGCTGCCGCTGAGCTCCGGTCTGCGCAGCTATACCTATGTGCAGAATACGGACGCCTCAACGGCGGATAAGCCTGTGTACGATATCCTTTGCAGCGGCAAGGCAATCGCCTCTGTCGCACTGCTGAAAAATGACGAGACCGCGCGCTTCGGGATGCCGCTCTGGGAGCCGGCAGAACCGGTCAGCCGCGTGGTGGTCACCGCAGAGCCGCAGTATTCGCTCTCGGTGGTCTTTCCGGCGGATGCGGTGCTGACGGTCAACGGACAGACGGTTTCTGCGGCAGAGCTGACGGAAGCCGATCCGGAAATTGAGCTCGACACCCTTGCACTGAAATTCGGAGAGCAGCCCGAAAACCGGAAGTTTGAACTGAGCGGGCTCTATCTTCTGCCGGAGGTTACGGTCACGGACACGCAGGGCAGACAACTGGAACCGGAAAGCCGTCCGGCGCCGGACGAGGCGCAGCAGACGTATGTCTTTGAACGCGCACCCGCCGAGCAGCCCGATGATGCCCTCATTCAGCGGGTCAATGCGCTGACACGCGCCTATTTCAACTATGTTTCCAATAACGGCAGAAACGGAGAGCACAATCTGGCTGTCCTCAATCAGTACCTTGTGCTGAATTCCTCGGCGTACCGGCTGATGGCAAGCATCATCAGCGATATCAAATGGAACAATCAGTACAATCTGCGCGATGACAAGCTGTTTGAAATCTCCCGCGTGACGATGTATTCCGATACGCTCTGCGTCTGTGAGGTCAAATTCGATATTGTTCTGACAAAGGTCATTACCAATGAGTATACCGGAAGGGTGCGGTGGACGATGATCCACAACGGCTATAACTGGTTTGCGGAGGATGTCTCGCTGCTGCCCCTTGATTCATAACGGAATTCAAAAACAAATGGAAGAAAAAGGAGATGAATGTCATGGGTGAGACCAGCTCATGGTTCCTGTTTATTCTGGCAGTACTGCCCGCAATCGTGGTTATGTACTTCGTCTGGAAGATGGATAAGCGCGAGAAGGAGCCGTTCAAGCTTCTCATGCAGCTGTTCGGTCTCGGTGCACTTTCTACAATTACTGCGATTATTCTTGAACTGGTGCTCGGCTCGTTGCTGTCGAGTGCGACATCCGGCTGGATTCCGGAGCTCCCGTATTCGGGAGATGAGGAGGAAGGCGTTGCGCTGATGTCCTACGGACATCGGGTGATCTATCAGATCCTCAGCAATTTCATCGGAATAGCACTGGTCGAGGAAGCCGGAAAGTTCATGATGCTTCACCTCAAGGCGTGGAAATCTCCGGAATTCGACTTCAGCTATGACGCGGTTGTTTATGCGGTTGCAACCTCACTGGGCTTCGCAACGGTCGAGAATATCCTCTATGTCTTCATGCCCGGCGGCGGTCTCTCCGTCGCATTGCTGCGTGCAGTGCTTTCGGTTCCCGGTCACGCGATCTTTGCGGTGTTCATGGGATGTTTCTACGGCAAAGCGAAGTACGCCAAATTCACCAACAACAAAAAGAGCCTGCACAAGAATATGTGGCTCGCGCTGCTTGTACCGGTGCTTCTGCACGGCTTCTACGATTTCTGCCTGAGCATGGGTGAAACAGCATTCGTTGTTGTGTTCTTCGCCTTCGAGATCGTCGTCATGATCGTCGCGATCCTGCTGATCCGGCGTCTCTCCAACTTTGACCAGCGCGTTGCACCGCCGCGCATCCCGCCTTTCATCGGATTCCCCGGTATGCCGGGCTATCCGGCAGGTGCGTATCCCTATGCACAGGGCGGTTACGGCATGCAGCCGCCGATGTACGGCAATCCCGCAGCGCCCGGCTTCCAGCCCGGTCAGTTCCCGAATGCACCCGGTTATCCGATGCCAAACGGCGGAATGATGCCGAACGGGATGATGCAGCAGCGGACTGCCGTGCAGCAGATGTCGTTTGGCGGCATGATGGGCAATATGCAGGGCAATATGCAGCGCAATAACATGCCCGGAACAATGCCCGGCGGTTATCCGGCAGGGCAGGGGATGCAGCAGAATCCGGCGTTCCGGAATCCGCAGAATCCCGCACAGCCTTTCGGAGCTCCGCAGCAGCAATTCCCGCAGCAGTTCCAGCAGCAGCAATATCCGCAGAACGGCATGACCGTGCGCAATACACCGTTCTTCCAGGCGCCGCTCATTACACCGCAGATGCGGCAGCAGCCCAATGCAAACGCTTACCCCAACGGCTATGCGCGTGCCGCTGAGAATACCAATGCACAAATGCCGGATCTGCTGACTCAGCAGGCTGCACCGCAGATTCCGCAGCCGCAGATTCCGCAGCCGCAAGCGCCGGCACCGTTCGGCAATCCGGCTGCACAGCCTGCACAGAATCCGGCGTTCGGCATGAATATGCAGAATCAGCGTCCCAATGCGCAGATTTTCCCCAATGCGTTCGGCGCGCAGGACAGTCTGAATCCGCAGACAGAACAGCCCAAGATTCCCACTGCCGATCCGGTACAGACGGACGCCTTCGGACGCACCGCAGAGCAGAGCACGGTCAGTGATCTGTTCAATACGCAGTCGTCGTCCTCGTCCAGCTCGCTGTTTACGGCAAGTTCAGGCTACGGCACGGCACCTGCTGAGCCTGCTGCAGAGCAGCCTGTTTTCCCTGCGGAACCTGTTTTGCCCGCAGAGCCGGTTCTGCCGGATGCCGATGCGCTGAGCAAGGCATTTCCGCTGCCGGACAACCGCCCGCCGCAGGGCTTCTGATCCCCGGTTTGATACAGCAAGAACAGCCCTCTTTTTATGGGGGCTGTTCTGTTTATCCGCTATACAGGAAAGGAGTGCATACGATGCAGGAAATACATCAGCAGATTGTTCACCCGATCCCGCCGCTGTACGATGCGCGGTCTGAGGTACTGATTCTCGGCAGCTTTCCGTCAGTGAAATCCCGTGAAGCAGCATTCTTTTACGGACATCCGCAAAACCGGTTCTGGCGGGTGACTGCATCGGTTCTCGGCGCGGAGGTTCCGGTGACAGTGCCGGAAAAGCGTGCCTTTCTGCTTGCGCATCATGTAGCGCTGTGGGATGTGATTGCGTCGTGCGAGATCACCGGATCCTCTGACAGCAGCATCCGGAATGCTGTGCCGAATGATCTTTCGCGGATCCTCCGTACTGCGCCGATCCGGACGATTTTTGTCAACGGCGGGACGGCTGCACGGTATTATCAGAGGTTTCAGCAGAAGCAGACCGGCATCACTGCGGTGCAGCTTCCCTCGACCAGTCCGGCGAATGCGGCGTGGTCACTGGAGCGGCTCTGCGCGCCGTGGTCTGTGCTACCGGCAGCGCTGAAACTGTGAT
>CAMNAY010000141.1 GCA_946531975.1 uncultured Ruminococcus sp.
CGGCACATCAGTGCGCGGTAACAGAGATCCAGACGCTCATCAAAGATCTTCCAGAACTTTTCGAGATCGCCGCCCGAAGACAGTGCGATATCGGGCAGGTTGATCGTGACGACGCCCTGATTGAATCTGCCGTAATACTTGGGCTTATTGGTCTCCGGATCGACATACGGGGTCAGGAAGCTGCGGCAGCCCATGCAGGTGTAGCAGTTGCCGTTGCCGTTCTTATCGACCTTGTATTCGAGCATTTTCTTTTCGGAGATGTAGTCCGGCACCATGCGCTTTGCGGTACATTTTGCCGCGAGTCTGGTGAGGTACCAGTATTCGCTGTCCTCGTGGATATTCTGCTCCTCCAGCACATAGATGAGCTTTGGAAATGCCGGTGTGATCCACATGCCGGCTTCATTCTTGACGCCCTGAATGCGCTGAAGCAGGATTTCCTCGATGATGACGGCGAGGTCTTTCTTTTCCTGCTCATTGCGTGCTTCACCGAGGTACATGAACACGGTGACGAACGGTGCCTGACCGTTGGTGGTCATGAGCGTGACGACCTGATACTGGATTGTCTGGACGCCGCGGCGGATTTCGTCGCGCAGCCGCTCCTCGACAATGCGCTCGATCGCTTCGGGCGATGCGAAGCCGCCGAACCGGTTGGCTTCCTCCTTGACCTCTTTGCGGATGCGCTCGCGGCTGATCTGCACGAACGGTGCCAGATGTGTCAGTGAGATCCGCTGTCCGCCGTACTGACTGGAGGCAACCTGTGCGATGATCTGCGTGGCGATATTGCATGCCGTGGAGAAGCTGTGCGGCTTCTCGATCAGTGTGCCGCTGATGACCGTGCCGTTCTGGAGCATATCCTCCAGATTCACCAGGTCGCAGTTGTGCATATGCTGCGCGAAATAGTCGGCATCGTGAAAATGAATGATGCCTTCCTCATGCGCCTCGACGATATCGGGCGGGAGCAGCAGGCGCTTGGTGAGGTCCTTGCTGACCTCGCCTGCCATGTAGTCGCGCTGAACGCTGTTGACAGTCGGGTTTTTATTGGAATTCTCCTGCTTGACCTCCTCGTTGTTGCACTCGATGAGGGTCAGGATCTGGTCATCGGTTGTGTTGGTCTTGCGGACCATTGCGCGGGTAAAGCGGTAGGTGATATATTTGCGGGCGACAGAAAATGCCTGAAAGCCCATGATCTGGTTTTCGACGAGGTCCTGGATCTCCTCGACGCTCGGTGCGCGGTTCATATCGAGACATGCGCGCTCGACATTCGCAGCGGCTTCGTGGATCTGCTGTGCAGTCAGCCGGTCAGATTCCGGCACTTCGCGGTTGGCCTTGGAAATGGCTGCAATAATCTTCGTGATGTCAAAAACAGCCTCGGCGCCGCTTCTCTTGATAATCTTCATAGCTTCCATCCTCCTTTGCACCTGTCCGTGCAAGGTCTATTATACACTATATCTTGTGCTTTGTCAAGAGGAAATGCACAATATTTGCCGTTTTCGGAAAATTTGCAGAAAAAGCAAGCAGCACAAGGGATTTTGTGCTGCTCATCAATATAAAGTTAATAATCTGAAATAAAACCGGGAATACTCAGCGTATAGTCAGCACTTCGTTCAGCGGTTTTCTTGCCGGAGCGGAAGGATCCGATGCCGGATAACCGACTGCGATCAGTGCCGCCGCCTGCTCATCGGAGGCAAGCCCCGCCAGCTCTGCGACCTTCTCCGGATCGAAAATTCCCATGATGAGCGTACCGAGTCCGAGGTCATGTGCGGCAAGGCAGAAGGTCTGGCAGGCGATGCCCGCATCAAAGGACTGCCAGTGCGTGCCGAGCGGCGTCGTGAAGCTGCCGTCGGGTTCATAGCCGGCGATGCCGGTTTTGGATGCCAGCACGACCAGTGCCGCGGCATTCCGGATGTTGTTCATGTTCTTGGAGAACTGCATGGTCGCTTCTGCCGCGATGCGCTCCTTGAGGTCCTTGTCCAGAACCGCATAATATCTTGCGGTCTGCGAGTTTTTCCATGAGGGTGCAAGCTGTGCAGCGGAGACGATCTGCCGGATCTGTTCTTCGGTCACGGGCTGATCGGTGTAGCTGCGGATGCTTCTGCGTGTTTCAATTCCTGTTCTGAGTTCCATACGAATGCTCCTTTTTCAGTTCGATTCTCCGATATAGAAAATATCAGACATGCCGCGCAGGCTGGAAGCCTTGCCGTTATAGCCGTCGGGGAGATTGACGATATTGCCGTTGAATACGAGCTGACTGGTTTTTCCGCCGTCGAGATTGAATGCCTCCTGACAGCCGAGCGTGCCGAAAAATTCTGCGAATTCCTCTGCGGTGAGGCCGGCAGAGCCGCCCATGCCGCGTCCGTCTGCCGCAACAAAGCAATAGTGTCCCGGCTCATAGTAGCCAAAGCCGGAGCGCGGCTCCTTCGGCGTCAGATGCGCTGCGGTCCAGCCGCTCTGCACCTCGCCGTTCCGGACAAGTGCCGGACCGAACGCGAAGGAGTGCAGAATGCCCTTTTCATAGGCAGCCGCTTCGTCGAATTCCTCCTTGGCGAAGGTCTCGACGGAGCCGTCGCGGTACAGTGCCGCAACGTCATTCCACGGCTTTGCGCGCCATGTATAACCGTCGCGGATGACGTAGCCGTAGGTTCTGCCGCCCATGAAATCGGCATTGATCGCCAGCACTGCATCCGTGCGGTCACACATGGTGATGATATTCTCCTGAAGACCGGTCACCAGTCCGTTCGCATAGGTTTCGGGGCTGCCGTCCTGTGCGAAGGCATATTTGAAGCAGTCGGTCGAGCGCAGATAGATGTCAGCGATGTGGCAGGTACTGTCGCCGAAGGTCTGCTCAGAGATCTCGATGCAGATGTCATGACTGCGGTATCCGGTATCTGTTACGGTGACCGTGTCGTCCTCTGCGAACAGCGTCGGCCATTTCGCACCGAATCCGGATGTATCGTACTGTTTGCTGTACAGGTTTTCCCATTTCACGGCCTTTCCGGCAAGGGCGTTGACATAGTATTGTAGGATGATCTGGGCATCGTCAGCAGTCAGCGTGCCGCTGTTGTTCACATCGGCAGCCTTGAACTGCGCATTCGTCAGTCCGTGCGGTTTCCCCGCGAGCAGATTGACATAAGCCTGCAATGCGTTCTGTGCATCTTCTGCGCCGACCTTGCCGTCGCCGTTGAGGTCGCCGGTGATATAGGCGGATTCTTCGGGATAGCGCGTGATTGCGTAGACGGTCGAGCCGTCGTTGATCTTCTGAAATGTCAGGGTTCTGCCCCAGTGGACGGCTCCGCCGTAATTGCCCTCGGCAATGACCACATGGTCGTCATAGATCTCTGTCACAATGACCGAGTGTGCATCGTTGTTGATCCGGAGGATATCGCCGACGCGGATCTTGGAGTAGTCCGTGTATTTGCGGGCGGGGAGTGTCCCGAAGGCAGCGTCGCTCAGCATGAATGCAAAGCCGGCGCAGCCGTAGCCGCCGGAGTACAGACCGCCGTGCCATGCATAGTAATTGTTATTGGTGTACGGAGTCCCTTCGGGGTAGCTCGCCTTCAGTGCCAGCATTGCATTGCGGACAGCGGTCTCGGAGAGATCGGGTGTCGCAGCCGCGGAGATGCTCTGCAGCTCGGCTGCTGCTGCGGTGAGTGTGAATGCTCCGGCAGAAACGGAGCAGAGCAGCATGCCGGCGCTCAGCGCGGCGGCAAGGCGGAATCGCCGTTGTTTCCGGTGTTTCATAAATATACCTCCTGAGCGGGTCGGATGCGCGGCATCGCCAGCGGACGGATGCCTTCCGCAGACCCTTTGTATTTACTGTTATTATACATAAAATAGTGGCGCTTGTCAAGTGGGGAACTGTGCTTTATGGCAATATCCGGAAAACGGTGCTGTGCGGGCGGATCAGGCTTGACTTTCTGAGGAAAGCGTGCTATAATGAATGAAACGTAAAAGGGAGGGGCTTCCCATGGAAACCAGAACTGCCGTCATAGCGATTATTGTCCGAAATCCCGATTCAGCCGGAAGCATCAATCTGCTTCTGCATGAGTATGCGGATTACGTGATCGGCAGAATGGGTGTACCGTACCGCCCGAAAAAGCTGAATCTCATCAGCGTTGCGGTCGATGCCCCGCAGGATATTGTGAATACGCTTGCCGGAAAGATCGGCAGGCTCGCCGGTGTGGAAGCGAAAACCGTCTACGCGCCGGCAGAATGATCCGCGAATCCGTCCAGTCCGACAGCTTTGCTTGAGGATGCTGCACGGAAACCGGAACAAAACAGAAGATACTCTGTCTCCTGACACCGAAAACGATCAGCGTCTGAGGTGAAAGATTGACAGTCCCTGCTGATGCACCAAGGGGGCGGTCTGTCTTTCCGGAGACGGACCGCCCTTGCTGTCTGATAGGGGGAATATGATGCAGCAAACAAAAAAGGCGCTGCTGGAAAGGCTGAACGCATCCGGCAGACTGGAGAAGGCAGACTGGATGACTCTGCTGACCGATATCACAGAGGACGACCGTGCGTATGCCGCTGAGCAGGCGCGTGCGGTCAGTCAGTCGGTTTTCGGAACCCGTATCTTCATCCGCGGCATCGTCGAATTCTCCAATTACTGTAAGAATGACTGCCTGTACTGCGGCATCCGGCGCTCGAATGCCAATGCGCAGCGCTACCGACTGACGGATGACGAGATTCTGGACTGCTGCGATGAGGGCTATGAGATCGGCTACCGGACATTTGTGCTGCAAAGCGGTG
>CAMNAY010000142.1 GCA_946531975.1 uncultured Ruminococcus sp.
GACGGCGCTTATGCGTCAGCTCTGCGAGCGGGTTGTTCTGATCCATGAACTGCGACAGCGGAGAGGAACCGAAGAATTCCTTGATTGCCGCATTGATCGGACGGATATTGACCAGTGTCTGCGGGGTCAGTGTTTCTGCATCGGGTGCCTGGAGGCTCATACGCTCGCGGATCACACGCTCCATACGTGCGAAGCCGATGCGGAACTGGTTCTGCAGCAGCTCGCCGACCGAACGGATACGGCGGTTGCCGAGGTGGTCGATGTCGTCGGTGTAGCCGATGCCGTCGCAGAGGTTGCAGAAGTAGCTGATGGTTGCGAAGATATCGTCGCGGACGATATGCTTCGGGACAAGGACATCCTTATTGGCGCGGATTGCATTTGCAAGTGCTTCCGCATCGCCGTCCGCATCTTCGAGCAGCACGCGCAGTTCGCGTGCAGAGACCTTTTCGTTGATTCCGTATTCCGCAGCATCGAAGCCGTCGATGACAGCAGAGGCGTAGGGCGTGATATCGACCATGCCGCTGCCCAGCACCTTGACCTCGCGCTCGACATACTCAGAGATCAGCTCATGCTTTTTCTCATCGACATGCGTCTCGCGGACCTCAGCCTTGACATATGCCTCATAGACACCTGCCTGCTCGATCTCGGCAGCCAGTTCCTTGGTGACCTTCGTGCCGGTATCTGCGATCAGCTCGCCGGTCATGAAGCTGACGACCGGTCTGGAGAGAACCTGATCGACCAGTCTGGAGCCGATGCCGAGCTTCTTGTTGTACTTATAGCGTCCGAAGCGGCAGAGATCATAGCGCTTCGGATCGAAGAACAGGTTGTGCATGAGGGTCTTTGCGCCGTCGATCGTTGCCGGATCGCCCGGACGCAGCTTCTTGTAGACCTCAAGCAGCGCTTCGTTGATGTTCTTCTCGGCGTCCTCGGTGATGCCTTCTTCTTTCTGTTCGATGGTTGCCTTCAGGCGGGGATCGTCACCGAACAGATCAAAGATCTCCTGGTTTGTGCCCAGACCGAGCGCGCGGATGAACTTTGTGATCGGAATTTTGCGGTTCTTGTCGATCTTGACGGAGATGACGTCGTTGGAATCCATCTCATATTCCAGCCATGCGCCGCGGTTCGGGATGACCGTCGTGGTATAGAGGGTCTTACCGGACTTATCGCGGGTGAAGCTGTAATACACGCCCGGAGAACGGACGAGCTGAGAGACAATGACACGCTCCGCACCGTTGATGACAAAGGTGCCGCTTTCCGTCATCAGAGGCATATCGCCCATGTAGATCTCGCTGGTTGTGACCTCATCGGTCTCCTGATTCCAGAGTCTCGCCTTGACGCGCAGCGGGGCGGCGTATGTGGCGTCGCGCTCCTTGCACTCGGCGATCGTGTACTTCGGATTTTCGTCGATGCGGTAGTCGATGAAGCTGAGCTGCAGGTTTCCGTTGAAATCGCTGATCGAAGCGACATCGCGGAACACCTCGCGCAGACCTTCCGTCAGAAACCACTCGTAGGACTTCTTCTGAACCTCGATGAGGTTCGGCATCTGCAAGACCTCCTCGATCTTGCCGAAGCTCTTACGGGTGTTTTTTCCGACCCGAACATCCTTGACCGCGACCTGTGTCTGCACATCCGGATTGTTGTTGGGGCTCATGGGCAAAAACCTCCTGTCTTTTGTATGAAAGTGCGCAGCCTTTCGCAGGGGGACTTGACAATCTGCGAAATCTGTGCTATACTATACGCGGAGAAAAGCCGCTTTGCCATAATGTGGCATTTTATTATTATAGTACGGCGGGGCTTCCTTGTCAAGCGTTCTCCGAAATCTTTGTAAATACTGCCGTGCAGTGAGGAACCGCTGCACGGCTTTTTTGTTGCATTTGCAGAAGCGCGTTTTTGGCGTATCTGCTCCGGATTTTCCGGATGACCGCCCTTACGCATCTGGAACGGGCAAAAAATCTTCGCCGCGTTATTTTTTTGCTGCCACCCATTGAAAAAAAGGATGGAATGTGATATAATAAGAAAGAGTATCGCCGTTTTCACAAAAGCGATCCGTTCAGACAACGATTCCGGCGGGAGATGCAGCGGGTACGGCAGCGCATCACGACCGCCTCCTTACTTTTACCTCACCGCAGTATTCAGATTTACCAAAGAGGAGGAACAGCTATGGCAAGTATTTACACCGACGAGGAACGGGAAAACCGATATAGCCGCCTGCGAAAGAAAAAACGAATCTACGACCGGATCTTTGACGTCTGTATGTGGGCGGCGATCTTCTTCGGTGTGGTTGCGGTCGGCGACGCCGGCGGATACGTCATGGAAGGGCTTGGCGCGATCCGCTTTACGCTGATCGGAATCGGCATTTACGGTCTGATCGCCATTGCCGGTCTGATCCTTGCAATTTACAAAAAAGACTGCCGCGTTACCGCACTGGAGCTGGTTTTGCTGCTGACCGCCGGCTGGATGGGCGCAATCAGCGAGATCGGATTCACTGTGCTCGCGCTCATTGCAGTCGCTGCCCTGATTACGGATTTCCTCTGGCAGAAGCTCTCGAAGGAGGAAGGTTTCCCGCTCTTTGAGATCAGCTATCAGGAACGGGAGAATCAGAATAAGGCATTGCAGCGGTACGCCGAGAACCGCGCAGTTGCCGCCGGTGCCCGGATTGAACGCACGGAACCGGATAATGAGATGCACGATCTGCTTGATGCGGATCACGACAGCACCGCAGTCACGCAGAAGCTCACGGGCGTCCATCAACGCTATCAGACTTCACAGACCTATGAGACAGGCAGACCGCAGTATACCCCCGGCGTCATGGATGATCTGGAATCCGTGGCAGCAGCCGATCAGGACTTCAATCAACCGATGTAATACATGTAATACAGAAAGGCAGGGAAACAGAAATGGCAGCCAGAATCGAAAACCCGTTTGAAAACGAGCAGCCGAAAATCGTTCATTTGGAGAAAAGCGAATCCCATTATGAATACTGCCGGATGCAGATGCACGAGATTGAGCATACGCATCGCCGGACCTTTATCGCGAACTTCGCAATCTGTATTATTGTCTGTATTCTTGCCGTTTTCCACTACTATGTCGGCGGATTCGGCATTCTCAGCAAGCAGTATGCCGTCGCCGGCAATTCCGAACGGTTAAGCCGCATCGCGCAGGGCGGTGCATTCCTCGCGGGCGGCATCTTCCAGATCCTGTTCGGCATGATTATCATTGTGCTGGGCTATCTCGCGTGGGCGAACTTCCATTCGCTCAACATCATTCTGGAAACATGGTACGTCGTCATCGGCGTGTTCGGAATCTTCAAGGGCGATTATATCTCCGGCATCATCGGAGCAGTCGGCGCCGTTTTCTATTTCTTCTCGCTCCGTGCAATGGGACGGGAGCAGTCGCTCTCCGAAATGGACGGTTATCCGGATTTTCAGGAGAAATTCGACATTTCACAGTCCGATATCGTCATACAGACCTTGCTCGCACACAAGGGTGAGCGCCGCACCAAATCCACACTCTTTACGACCGATTACTCCCTCCGCAGAAAAAAGAAGAAGAAAAACGATCTGACACAGGAGGAGCCTGCCGATGCAGGAAAGGCACTGGCGGAGGAGCTTCAGAAGCGGCTTGATGAAAAACGCCGCGCAGAACAGCCCGCCGAAGCACCCGCGGAAACGGAGCCGGCAGCAGAGCTGACATCCGCAGAACCGGAAGCAGAGACTGCCTCCGAACCGCAGAAGGAAGCCGACGCCATTCTGGCAGAAGCACAGGCAAAAGCGCAGCAGATCCTCGCGGAAGCAGAAGCCAAAGCCAGAGCGCTCAGCAGCAATGCCGCACAGGAGCAGCCCGCACCGCAGTCCGCATCCGGCAGCCGTCCGCAGAAGAAAAAGAAGAAGACGCAGAAATAAGATACCGCACGCAGATACACAGCAGGAGGTGCTGAAAGCATGGAGATGTTCAATGAATTCCCGCAGGGCGTCAAGGAGCAGTTTGAAGAAAACCGCGTCAAGATGCTGGAACTGAAGGCAAATTTCCGCAAACTGTTCTGGTTTTCTCTGATTCTGGGCGGTATCTGGTTCGGGACATCGTTCTTTGTCGGCGCGGTTTCCACAATGGATGAGGATATCCACGGCCCGTTCAAGTTCTATACGGCAATGGGCACCGGCGTGGCGCAGATCCTGCTCGCAATCGCAACACTGCTGTTCGGCTGGCTCGCCGCAAGAGGCAGCCGCATTGCAAGCCTGCTCGTGATGGGCATTTATACAGTATGTCTGTTCATCGTCATGCTGCATCTGGATACCTCGCTGGTGATTTCAAATATTCCCCTGCTCTGCGCAGGACTCGCGCTGCATGTCTGGGCACAGATGCTGTTCAGCCGCGATGAAGTGCTGAAAGAGCAGCCGGGCTACCCGATCTTTTCGATCAAGGCGGCGACAAAGGCGCAGTTTATGACCTCGCCCGATGTCAGCGCCAGAGCGAGAAAAGCCGGCGACACGATGGAGTCCGTCGGCGGCGAGACCGTCAAAGAAGTCCGGAAGGAGCCGGTTCTTCAGGCGGTCAGTCAGGACACCACGCTGAGCGATATGTACGCAAACCGTGTTCCGGGGCAGGCGCCCGCAAAGCTCGGTCCGATCTCGCTGGAAACGCAGACCGTCGCCTATCAGCCGCGCATGACGCAGACGCTGCCCGATCCGGTCTTCGCAGATGCAGGAAAGCCCGCGGAACCCGCACCGCTGCCTGCCGCACCG
>CAMNAY010000143.1 GCA_946531975.1 uncultured Ruminococcus sp.
GGGAGCAGCGCAAACAGCGCCGCCGTTGCGCCGATCAGGATCATGTGCGCAACAATCACATTATATGCCGTGCTGATATACATGGTCTGCGCGTCCACAACGATGCGGTTTTCCGCACGGTTGACAGCGCTGAGAATGCGCACGAGATAGAGCGTGTCCGCGGCTTCAAGCAGCGCCAGCATAACGTAAAGCAGCACAATCATCGGTCTGACCGGCGGCTTGCGGCGCGGGAATGACCGCAGGAACACTACAAAAGCGAGAATCGAAAACAGCATTCCGACAAACTCGCACTGTCCCATATTGGCACCGTTGATTCTGGCTGTTGTGTTTGCGATCGCAGAAAGATTCAGCGAGAAAACCAGAAATGCCGCAGCCAGCGTCAGGAGCGGGATGCTCTGCGGAGAACGCTTCAGCGAGACGATTGTTTTGCGGAGCGTCTCCCTGAACCCGCGTCTCCCGCTTCCTTCGGCTTTCAAATTTGCCATCCGCTTTTCCTCCTTTACCGTCTGATCGCCTTTGTGGTCTGCTTGTCAAAGAAATGCTTTTTCCGGAAGCTGACCCTGACCTGATCGCCTGACTGATAGGTACACCAGTCGCGGAATTTGCAGGTGATCTTCTGCCTGCCGACCGTGCCGCTGACCAGCGTGTTCTGCCCGAGATTTTCGTTATCCGTCACATTGACCGTAATGGTGCCGCCCGGCACAACATTCTCCGGGCGCACGCCCATTGTCACGACCTTGCCCTCATACTGCATCAGCTGCCAGCAGTCCTCCGCCGTCAGCGGCGTCATGAAATCATCGCAGCTCGCAGTGCCGTCCTTGATCAGGACATCATAGAGATTCATCGGCGGCAGACCGATAAAGCCTGCAACAAAAAGATTCGCCGGCGAATCATACAGCTCGATCGGCGTGCCGATCTGCTGCACATGCCCCATCGACATGCAGACGATTCTGTCCGCAAGCGTCAGCGCTTCGGTCTGGTCATGCGTGACATAGATCATGGTCGCATCCAGCCGCTTGTGCAGCATCAGGATCTCGCGTCTGGTCGAGCTTCTGAGCTTTGCGTCGAGATTCGAGAGCGGCTCGTCAAAGAGAAAGACCTTCGGCGTGCGCACGATTGCTCTGCCCATTGCGACTCTCTGCCGCTGACCGCCCGAAAGCTGGCTGGGCTTTTTGTTGAGCTGCTCGGTCAGATCGAGGATCTCGGCAGCCGCCAGCACCTTGCGGTGGATCTCGTTCTGATCCTCCTTGCGGAGCATCAGCGAAAACGCCATATTCTCATAGACGGTCATGTGACCGTAGAGCGCATAATTCTGGAATACCATCGCGATGTCGCGGTCCTTCGGCGGCATCTGCGTGACATCTCTGCCGTCGATGATGAGATTGCCTGCCGAAATATCCTCAAGCCCCGCAACCATGCGGAGCGTGGTCGATTTGCCGCAGCCGGAGGGACCGACGAGAACGATCAGCTCTCCGTGCCTGATATCCAGATTAAAGTCATAGACTGCCTGCACATTGTTGTCGTAGATCTTCTCAAGATGCCGTAATTTCAGATCGCTCATGGTTCATCCCTCTCGATTCATCTGTCGGAGCTCCGCCTGATATTTGCTGAGCACCGTTGATTTCCGGATGCCGATCACGCCGGCACAGATCAGCAGCGCCGCCGAAATCAGCAGACATGCCGTGACATACCGGAACTGTCCGCCGGACATCACCGTCAGGGTCTCTGCGCCCACAACAGGATTCGGCTCGCGGTGTGCCCGCAGCGGAATGAAAAAGATCCGTGCGACCTGCAAAGCGCCCAGCACAATCGCGGTGTATGCGTAGGAGAGCTTGTAATTCTTGACGCCCTCTGAGGCGAGGAACGCCGTGAGCATGAAAATCAGATTGTAGACGATCGAAAGCACGATGAAAAATCTGTAATAGTACCCGCCGACATCCGAGCTGTAAATGCTGACGAAATAGAGCGCGTTCGCAGCGATCGACAGCAGGATCAGCCCGGAAGACTGCTTGTTTTTCGTGAATCTGAGCCGGTCCTTTTTGATATCCGCAGCATTATACTGTGACATGGATCTCATCCTTTCTGCATCCGACAGCGCGTTTTTCTGCCTTCATCACAACCGTTTTGAACCAGACATTCAGGATCAGCAGCACGGTCGTCAGCAGCAGGATCCCCAGAATGACATAGTTCAGATCAAACCAGAAGGTGTCCTCTCTGCCGATATACAGCGTGCCCCAGTCCTTTGCATATACCTTGAGCGCTTCAAAATCGACCTCATTCTGAAAGCGCGATTTGAAGCCTGCGATCTGCGGGATGCTCCAGACCGATATTCCGATCGCAGCAGCCGCTGTAAGGCCGACTGCGATATAATTTCCGATGTAATACTTTCTGCGTGTGTGCGTATTGGTGATGAACAGGATCAGCGTGATCAGGATCAGGCCGATCGAAGCCTTTGTAAAGGCGGAATTGAAGCCGAACATATCATAATAGACTCTTGACCCGGGAACCGATGTTGCGTCCAGATCAAAATCGGGATAGAGGATTGTTCTTGACAATGCGTCATACAGATCGGTCGAAAGCCCGAGAGAACCGAAAAATACCAGTGCCGATGCGATCAGAGCAAGTATGCACACGATCTTTTGATATGTCATCTGTTTCTTATACATAAGATCCTTCCTTTTCTCAGGCGAGCCCGAAAGCAGCGCTCTGTTCAGGTCAGCCGCAGCTGCCTTGATAAGCATATTGCCGTGCGAAAGATGGTGTTCTGTTCGCACGGCAATTTGCAAGTGATACCGAGGGTTTCGTCTGTCGCGATCAGCCGTTGACGGATTTGTAGAAGGTCAGAAGTCTCTGCCATGCTTCGTTTCTGCGTGCGAGATAAGTATTGTCGCCCCAACCGCCGTCTGCGACATCCTTGGAGACCTTTTCTGCGGTTGCGGCTGCGTCTGCGCCTGCTTCACCCGTGAAGCCCTTGCAGATGATGTCAACAAAGATGTTGACCGTTTCCTTGTTCACGCCGAACTGGCCGGAGCCGCTCAGGGAGGTCAGCTCATTGATCGCGTTGATCTCTGCGACTTCCTGCGGAAGAACCGTCGGAACGGAGGTGTACCAGGAGTTTTCTGCGATGGCAAGCTCCGGATGCTTGATCGTGCCGAGTGCGATGGCCTTGGAGATCTTGCCTGCGCCCTCCTTGCCGACTTCGTGTGTGCACTGATACTCAAACGCCTGGCTCTTCACGAAGCTGAGGGTGGAGCCGATGTAGTAGCGGGCGTAGTTGGTGTAGTTGCCGTTCTGGAGCTTCCAGAGATCCTCATAGGACTTTTCGGAGATGACCGGCCACTCCTTGCCGTTGAAGGTGAAGGTTTCGACATTGCCGGAAGCATCGTGCTTGACAAATGCGTCAGGACCGTAGGACATCATCACCTGTCCCTCGGGGCTGTAAGCGTAGTCGATGAGCTTCAGGCAGGCGTTCAGCTTGTCAGCGTTGTCCTTGACACCGGCAGCGGAGATGCCCCAGCCGTCGGTCTTGACAGAACGCCAGGACTCAGTGAATCTCATGTACTTCTCAGAGCCGTCATTCCAGCGTGCGACCGGAACCATGACTGCCATGTACTTTTCGCCGGAAGCGTTGTCCAGCGCAGTTGCGTTGTAAGCAGTCTGGGTCTGGTTGTAGTCATAGTGCATGAAGCCGCTGTCATCGGAGAGATACTTCTCGGTCTTGACATCTTCCTGATTCACGAATGCGCTGGAGATCAGACCCTCCGTGACCATATCGTGCATTCTGGAGAGTGCCTCATAGGTCTCAGCTTCGCCGCGGCAGTCGTGCAGCTTGCCGTCCGTGCCGACATAGAGATAATCCAGTCTGGACTCCATGCCGCGGATGCCGTACAGGGTGCCTGCCAGACGGTACATATCCACACGTCTCTGGGTATTCGCATCCTCGCGGCTGAAGAGACCCTGCACGCTGTCCGTGCCGTTCAGTGTCTGCGGGTTTGCGACGACGCAGCGGAGCAGTGCGACCAGCTCATCTGCATCCCATGCCGCATTCTGACCGATGAACAGGTCAGCGCGGTTTTCGCCGTAGTAGCCGTCGTAGGTCTTGTCGATGTACTCGCGGAGCATGTTGACCGCTGCGACGCCGTCCATTGCGCCTGCTTCATTCATCTTCTCCACGATATTGCCGTATGCATCATAATTCTTCTTGATCGACTCGACTGCGGAACCGTCCGCCTTGACAACATCAATGTCAATGCTGCCGGAGGTGGGCATATAGGGCTGACAGACAGGAGCTGCGGTCTTGTTGCTTGCTTCTGCGGTGAATTCGCCGGAGCCGTTGAGCAGCTTCTCGACCCAGTCGGTTCTCATCAGCGGCATACGCTCGATGTCGTTGACGCCGTCAAAATAGGGCGAGAAATAGATTGCGCCGGAATTCGGACCCGCTGCCGCGCCGGTGATGGACAGACGGACAATCGGGTTCTCCGCGAGATACGCCTTGAAATTCGGCATCTTGTCAATGTACTCTGCGAGATTGACGAGCTTGCCCTGCTGACCGTTCTCCGAAAGGAGCGTTGCTGTGCCGCTGAGCATATCAACCTGATCGAGCTGTGCATCCCAGTACTGATACTCATCGGCTGCCTTGTTGCCCTGATACTTGTCCTCGATCTTGATCTTGAGCAGTTCCTCGACCGCCTGCCATGTGGGCTTCAGGTCGCC
>CAMNAY010000144.1 GCA_946531975.1 uncultured Ruminococcus sp.
CAAGGAGGATCCACATATGAAGCGAATCGGCATACTGACAAGCGGCGGCGACGCGCCGGGCATGAACGCGGCAATCCGTGCCGTCACGAGAACTGCACTTTATAAGGGCATGGAGGTCGTCGGCATCCGCAGAGGCTATAACGGTCTGCTGCACGGTGATACCTTCGAGATGAACGCACGTTCCGTCTCGTCCATCATCCAGCGCGGCGGCACGCTGCTCTATACCGCACGCTGCCCCGAGTTCAAGGAGGAGGCAGGTGTGCTGAAGGGCGTTGAGGCATGTCATGAGCTCGGCATCGAGGGTCTGGTCGTCGTCGGCGGCGACGGCTCTTACCGCGGCGCGGGCGATCTTTCCCGCCACGGCATCGCTTGCGTGGGTCTCCCGGGCACCATCGACAACGATATCTCCAGCACCGATTTCACCATCGGCTACGATACCGCAATGAACACCGTCATGGAGCTCGTCGATAAGCTCCGCGATACCAGCCACAGCCACGACCGCTGCTCCGTTGTCGAGGTTATGGGCAGAGGCGCAGGCTATATCGCCGTCAATACCGCTCTGGCATGCGGCGCTGTCGAGGTGCTGTGCCCTGAGAAGCCCTATGACCTGAACGCGATCATCGAGAAGATGCAGGCAAGCCGCAAGCTCGGCAAGCAGAACTTCATCATCGTCGTCGCAGAGGGTATCGGCCATTCGCAGGAGATTGCAAAGGAAATCGAGGAGAAGACCGGCATCGAGTCCCGTGCAACCATTCTGGGACATGTCCAGCGCGGCGGCTCACCGACCGTGCGCGACAGAGTGCTCGCAAGCCGGATGGGCAATTACGCTGTGAACCTGCTTGAGCAGGGCATCGGCAACCGTGTCGTCGGCGTCCGCGGCGATAAGCTCGTGGATTACGATATTCAGGAGGCGCTTCAGATGAAGAAACCGTTTGATGACGACCTCTATGACCTCACTCAGGTCATCAGCATCTGAGTACAGTTCAGACATCACTGTTTATTTTCATGCCGCGCGGGATTGACATCACGAACCCGCGTCAGAGTAGAAGACCCTGCGTGAAGTGCTGTGCGGACGGGGAGTTGCCGCACGGACGAAAAACGCCCGCTGCTGAGATCATGCGGCGGAAGCGTTTGCGGTTCGGTCTTCGCATCCCGCTGAGGCATAAGGGAAACTGCATCACTCCTTTGTGCGTTCAGTATGAGTACAAAGGAGTGTGTTTTTTATGAAGTATTTTCGTATTTTCCGCCAGTCTCTTGCAGAGCTGAAGGACATCCGCTGTCTGACCGTAACCGGTCTGCTCATCGCAATCTATGCCGCACTGGAATTCGTCACGATCCAGCCGTCTGAGACGCTGAAGATCAACTTCGGCTTCCTCGCAATCGCCGCAATCGGCGTGCTGTACGGTCCGGTCGTGGGCATGTTCGGCGCCGGCATCTGCGATCTCGTCGGCTTTATGGTCAAGCCGTCGGGCTCCTTCAATCCGGTCTTCACCGGCATCGCAATGGTGCAGGGTCTGATCTACGGCATGGTCGCATACCGCCGCCTCTCCGGCAGAACCGGCAAGGGCTACGATGTCGAGATGCTCGTGCGCTCGGTGACAGCGCGTGTGCTGGATGTCGCAATCGTCAATGTCTGCCTGAATACACTCGCGATCTACTATATGTTCGGCTCGAAGAAAACGCTGACCGCCATGCTCGCGACCCGCGTCACGAAGAATCTCGTTGAGCTTCCCATTGACATCGGTCTGGTGATTGTGGTGATCCCCGTGCTGCTGAAGGCTTATGAGGGCGTGTTCGGCAAGCGCCGTTCCGTCGCCTGAGACTGCGGAGATACCCCCCCGAAAAGGAGCGTTTATCATGAAACTCGGATTTCTCGGTGCCGGAAATATGGGCACCGCAATGATGCGCGGCATCGCCGCCTCTGAGATCTGCAAAAGCGGCGAGGTCAGCGCGATCCTCGCCTACGATACCGATGCGGACAAGCTCGCAAAGCTCAGCGATGCAGGTGTGATGCCCTGTGAGAGCGCGCAGGCACTCTGCGATGCGTCCGATTATCTGGTGCTTGCGGTGAAGCCGCAGGTGCTGGGCGGTGTACTCGAAAACCTGAAGCTGCGCAGAGAGCAGGTCATTATCTCAATCTGCGCCGGCATTTCGGCGGAGTTCATCCGTTCCCGCACGATCCCCGATGCGAGAATCATTCTGGTCATGCCGAATACGCCGCTGATGCTGGGACTGGGCGCGACCGCTCTGGCAAAGTGCGACGGGATCACCGATGCGGAGTTTGCCGTGGCAAAGGCACTGTTCGCAACCTGCGGCATCGCCGAGGAGATTCCGGAGGACAAGATGCGCGAGATCATCGCGGTCAACAGCTCCTCTCCGGCATTCCTCTACCTCTACGCCAAGGGCTTCCTCGATTACGCGAAGACCGCCGGACTGGAGGACGGTGCTGCACTGCGGCTCTTTGCACAGGCAATGATCGGCTCTGCGAAGATGATGACCGATTCGGGCTATTCGATTGACGAGCTGATCAAAATGGTGTCATCTCCCGGCGGCACAACGCTTGCCGGTCTCGATCAGCTCTATGCAGGCGATCTGACCGGTACGGTGCAGAAGTGCTGCGAGAGCTGCACGAACCGTGCCTATGAGCTTGCAGGCGTAAAAAAGGACGCATAATTTCCCGCATTCCCCGCATAGAATGAAGCGGAGGGATGCATATGAAAGCAATGAATCAACTGTTGTTCCGGACCCTTTCCGCGCGGACATGCCGTCTGCGGCGGGAGGACCGGAATCCGCCTGATCCGGTGAAGCTGCTGCTGCTGCTCAGCATTGCCGGCGTGCTTGCAGGAGTGCTGCTGTATGCAAGGCTGCACCGTCTTGCGGACATGCCGCTGATGATGCAGGGGCTGCGTGTGACGGCAGCCGAACGCACGCTGTGGGATGTGCTGACCGGAGCGCTGGTGCCGGTTGTGCTGATGCTCGGCGGGGTGCTGCTCAGCGGTTCCGCGGCATTCGGGCAGCCTGTGATGCTGGCGCTTTTGTTCTGGCGCGGCATTGCGGCAGGGCTGGCAATGGCGGAGTGTTTTGCACAGAAACCGTTTCGGCAGGCGATGTTTGCGGCAGGAATCACGGTACTGCCGTATGCATATGTGAGCCTGCTGATTCTGATTGATGCGGTACGGGCAGCGTTTCCGGTATCCTGTGCGGCGGCGCGGTATCTGTACTGCGGACAGGTGAAGGAGGAGACTGCCGGAAAGCAGCAGGCGTTGCTGTTCCGGATTCTGTTTTTGTTTTTGCTGGCAGTGTCAGCCGCAGCCCTGCACACAGTTTTGCTGTATCTTTGTGCAGGCAGCGGGGAGCCCTCGCTGGCAATATCCGAAAGCCGGCACAGTCTCGGCGGCATCTTTACCGATCGCTGCTCTGCCTGAGACAGGAAGATCTTGTGCTGATTGTGTTCTAAGTTCGGATCAGAAAGCAAAAAGACGTACATAAAAAGCGGAATTGTTTGGAAGGAGTGTTCTTCAGATGGGTCTCTTTGGAGGCTATCAGAATCCGGGACCGGGCATCAACCCGAATGCCCCGAAAAAGAAGCCGTTTTTCCGATACTGGGAGCTGCTCTGGCGGAATATGGGCAAGCTGCTGACACTGAATCTGGTGTACACGCTGTTCCATGCGCCGCTGCTGCTCTCCCTGATCTTCTATATGGAGACACATAACAAGTTCACCGTGCCGATGGTGATTTTCCTGCTGGTTGTGCAGGTTCTTTTAGTCGGACCGACCATGGCAGGCTGTACGAAGGTGCTGCGGCTCATGGTGCTGGACAAGCCGTTTTTCTTCTCGGAGGAATTCAAAAAGGGCTTCAAGAGCAATTTCGGCGCATCGCTGCTGTACTGGCTGATTGACCTGCTGGTGATCCTCTCGGTGGTCTCCGGTTACTGGGTCTACCCGCAGCTCGCACAGCAAATGGGCAAAGGCGTCTTTATCATGTTCGGCATCTCGCTCTCCATTGCGATCATTCTGCTGTTCATGAATTATTACCTGATCCCGCTTCAGGTTACGACGACGCTGAAGAAATCCAGTGTAATGAAGAATTCGTTTATGCTTTCGGTTCTGTCGGTCAAGCAGTGCATTCTCACGACGGTTTGCATCGCGGCGATGCTGGGCATTACGGTGCTGCTGCTGTGGATCAACAGTGCGTTTATGTTTATCGTGGCATTTTTCCCTGCCGCATTCATCGGCTTTACGGTCATGTTCATTCATTATCCGGTGATTCAGAAATTCGTCATCAATCCGTATTATGAGCAGACGGGCGAAGTGAATCCGGAATCGGATGAGGAGCCGGATGAGGAGGAGCGGGTCTTCAGTGACAGCAGCGACACAGAGGAGCCTGTCAAGGACGATTCCGCCAAAAAAGGCAAGGTCATCTCCTAGTTACCATAATTGCAGCGCGCAGGAAAAAGCGGAAGGAACATTCCTTCCGCTTTTTTGTGTCTGAGGGAAAAGGCTTTATTTGGTGCCGAAGATGCGGTCGCCTGCATCACCGAGACCCGGAACAATATAGGCGTCCTCATTCAGATGATCGTCCAGGCAGCCGACGTAAATGTCGATATCCGGATGCGCGGTCTGAAGTGCCTTCAGTCCCTCCGGCGCTGCGATGACACACATGAACTTGATATTCGTGCAGCCCTTCGCTTTAATAAAATCCACAGCCTGA
>CAMNAY010000145.1 GCA_946531975.1 uncultured Ruminococcus sp.
CCGATTTATGTTAGTAACAATTATAGCATAACATATCTGCACTGTCAATAGAAACACTGTCAATAGAAACGCCATAGTACTTCCGACCAAACATCAGAAATACTATGGCTAAAAACTTCTATATCAGCATCGACCTTTTCGGGCGTCCCTCTTTTTTGATTCACAGTTCATTATCGGGCGCGAGCAGTGCCGGCGTTGCGCCGTACAGACTCCACCGGCCGTCTGCCTTAAACAGCACGATATGATTGTCAACCGGAAGATCTGCGGTCATCTTGCTGCCTGCCACATGGACCGTGCAGGAGATGTAATATGCCTCTTTGATCTGCACACGCGCATGATGCGTGCTTTCCAGATGCCGCTCCAGTGCGTCAATCTTCGACTGCTTCATTTCCTTGCATTTCACATCCTGAAACCGGATGGAGATCTCCTCGCCGTAATTCGCAGTCAGATACTCCGCCTTGCTGTATGTCAGCGAAGTATGCAGCAGCTCCTTATAGCCGTCCTCGCCCCATTCGCGCTTCAGATCCTCAATCTCACACTGCGGCATGATGCGCAGCGCGGCGTCTGTATCGCAGACCAGATAGCTTTTCGCATAGCTGTTCAGCAGCTTCTCCGCGCGCTTTTCCGGCGTATTCATAAAATACAGGAGCGTGAACAGAATCAGCAGCGAGAACAGCAGAAACACCGGAATGATGTACAGCGGGCGCTTGCGTGCGGGCTGCTGAAATGCCGCAGCCGGCGGCAGCTCTGCCGGAAAAGATTCCGCAGCCGGCGCCGCCTCCTGTTCCGGGACATGCTGCTGCTTCAGGCAGTCCGGACAGATCTCCTGATCCGTCTCTGTCCCGCAGTATTTGCAGAAAGGCATAAATTCCGCCTCCTTCGGGCGTTCGTGCGCCCCGCACGGATCAGGTACGGGGCGGTTCGGGTTTATTTTTTCAGCTGCATCTTTGCGGCAGTCAGTGTATTGCGCATGAGGATTGCACGGGTCATCGGGCCGACACCGCCCGGAACCGGTGTGATTGCAGACGCAATCTTCTCAACAGCATCATAGCTCACATCACCGACCAGCTTGCCCTCCGCATTGCGGTTCATGCCGACGTCAATGACGACAGCGCCGGGCTTTACCATATCCGCCGTAACAAAATCCGCTTTGCCGACTGCTGCGACGAGAATGTCAGCCTGTCTGGTCTGTTCCGCGAGATCCTTCGTGCGGGAATGGCAGATCGTGACCGTGCCGTTTCTGTGCAGCAGGAGCATTGCCATCGGCTTGCCGACGATGTTGCTTCTGCCGATGACGACACAGTGCTTGCCGCTGATGTCAATGTTCATCGCATCGAGCATTTCGATCACGCCTGCGGGTGTGCAGGGCAGGAAGTTGTAGTCACCGATCATGATTCTGCCGACGTTCTCCGGATGGAACGCATCGACATCCTTTGCGGGCGAGATTGCGTGCAGAACGGTCTGCTCACAGATCTGCTTCGGGAGCGGGAGCTGCACGAGAATGCCGTTCACGGTATCGTCCTCATTGAGCTTTGCGACCAGCTCAAGCAGTTCCGCTTCTGTCGTTTCCTCCGGCAGTGCATACTCATAGGATGCAAAGCCGCACTCGGCACAGTCCTTCTCTTTGTTGGAAACATAGACGCGCGAAGCGGGGTTATTGCCGACCAGAACGACTGCCAGACCGGGCTTTGCGCCCTGCGCCTTGAGCTGCTCCACCTCTGCGCGGACTTCTGCTTTGACATTTGCGGCAATCTTTTTGCCGTCGATGATCTCTGCCATGATTGTGATTCCTCCATATGATTTGATATCTTCACCTGTTCAGGGTGTTTGCGGATTGATCATGCTGCGGGTCAGGCGTCCTCAGACGGCACAGCCTCCTGAAAGCGCGCCGCAACCGGTGTATTCAGGAAGGCGCTGCTGTCGCACTTGACTTCAGACGGCAGCTCGACCTCCGTCAGAGACACACAGTCCTCAAAGGCGCCGCTGTCGATCTCCGTTACGCTTTCGGGGATGACGATGCGCCGCAGGGATGCGCAGCCGGAAAAGGCGCTCCAGCCGATCTTCCGGACAGTATCCGGAATGACGATATCCGTCAGTGAAGCGCAGCCGGAGAAGGCACAGGTGATCTCCGTGACACCGGGCGCCAGAACTGCCTGCTTCAGAGCAGAGCAGTTTGAGAATGCCATAAACAAATACGGGATGCTGCCCAGCACCGTAACCTTTGTGAGCTGTTCGCAGCCGCTGAAGGCATGTCTGCGCAGCTCGGTGACCTGTGCGGGAATTGTGATCTCCGTCAGACCGGTGCAGCGGAAGAACGCGTGCTTTCCGATGGTCGTGACCTGCTCAGGAATGCGGATCCCGGTCAGGGAAGGGCAGGCAGCAAAGGCACCGTCGGGAATCGCTGTGATTCCGTCGGGGATGCGGATGCTCCGCAGCGAGGTACAGCCGCAGAACACGCCTGCCCCCAGCTGCACCACAGAATCGGGCATCGTGACCTCTGTCAGATTCTCGCAGCCGCGGAACGCATTGCTGTGGATCGCAGTCACCGATTCCGGAATGACAACCTTCTTCAGATGCTTGCAGTCCAGAAACGCCTCCTGCGCAATATTCGTAACCGTATCAGGAATCAGAACTTCGGCAGCGCTGCCGGTATATTTGGTCAGTGAGGTGCCGGAAATCTCGAATGTCTGTTTCGTCTTCCCGTCTTGTGCGTCCCCGCCGAAGAGGGTGCCGAAAATTTTAAGCTGCGGCATAAAGTCTTCCCTCCTGTATTTCTATATATTCACGGATTTTCAAAGCCGGAACGGCTCCGGCTGTCTGGACTCCGGATGCGGTGCCTTCTGCTGTCTCTCAATTTTATGCAGCAGGCTGACCGCAGACTATTATTATTATAGCATACCGAAACGGCTTTGTCAATGAAAAATCGGTGCGGAGAGATTGAATTTTGTGCAGGCGGCTATTTTTCAGATGCACCGCCGGAAAGCCGCGCAAATGTGCTTGCAATCGCGCGGAATCTGTGATATAATTGCGGCAAAGGCATGAAAACATGCGGTTCTGCCGCAAAAAACACAGAAAGATCATGCCGGAACAGTGCATCGTTTCCCGTTTCGCAGCAATTCAGAACAATGAAAGTATCCCACCCGTTCTCCGAGTCAGCAAAAGGAGTAAGTTATGGCAATTCAAGATTATACAAAGGCACAGAAGCTCGCAGAAAAGCAGTACCGGCAGGCAGTCTCACGCGGTGTATATCCCTATCTGCCCGCGCTGGAGGATCTCCTGCGGGAGAGTGAACTGGACGGACAGATTCCGGTCGGGCAGCTTGAAATTCCGATCGCGCTGATCGCCGGAAACGCAAACAAGGAGCGCACCTCTGCGTTTGCCGCCAATTTCATGCCGCTGCTGAGCTATGAAACAGAATTCGGCACCAAATGGTCTGAGCTTTGCGATTCCGTGAAAGAGGTCGGCGTGAACGAGCCGATTCAGGTCTATGAATACATGCAGCGCTTCTATGTCATTGAAGGCAACAAGCGCGTCAGCGTCTCAAAGTACAACGGTGCGGTCAGCATCCTCGCCTCTGTGACACGGCTGATTCCCAAGGCTGCCGATACGCTTGAATACAAAATCTATTCTGAATTTCTGGAATTTTACCGGTTTTCCGGTATCTATGAAATTCAGATGAGTCAGGAAGGATTCTTCCCGCGCCTGCTCCGTGCGATTCCGACCGCCGGAACGGTTGATGAGCCGGCTGTCTGGGATGAGGAGCTCCGCCGCGATGTCAAATTCCTGTACGCGGTATTCGAGAGCTATTACATCAGCAAGAACGGTCCGCGGCTTCCGATCACAACCGGCGATGCATTCCTGCGGTTTCTGGAAATCTACGGCTACGATCAGGTTCACGGGCAGTCCTCGCTGGTGCTGCACCGGATGATCGACCGTGTCTGGGCGGAATTCCGTGTGCTGGCAGACAAGAACCCCTCCTCCTACATTCTGAATCCGACGGAGGAATCCAAGCGGGTCGCGCTGACCAAGATGCTGCCGCTGACGGGAAACTCCGTGCTCCATATCGCCTTTCTCTTTGCGCGGGATCCGCAGATCTCCGGCTGGAGCTATAACCATGAAATCGGGCGCAGATATATTGAAGACGCCTTCGGCAGCGCAATCACAACGCGCTCCTACATCTGCTCGGAGGCAGAGGCAGAGGAGACAATCAAGCAGGCAATCGCAGACGGCTGCAAGCTGATCTTCACAACCTCGCCGATCTATCATGCCGTCACCATGCGCATGGCGGTTGCGAATCCGGACATCATTTTCCTGAACTGTTCGATGAACACCGCATACAAGCAGGTGCGGACCTACTATCTGCGAATCTATGAAGCAAAGTTCATCACCGGCATCATCGCCGGTTCCATGACTGAAAATGAGCGTGTGGGCTATATCGCGGATTATCCGATTCTCGGAACGCCCGCCGCAATCAGCGCCTTTGCACTGGGCGTCAAGCTGGTGAACCCGCGTGCAATGGTCTATCTGGACTGGTCCACGCTGGAAAATCACGATCCGGGGGAATATTTCCGCAGCAAGCAGATTGACCTGATCTCCGACCGTGATATCAACGCACCGCTGCACGACGATCTGAGCTTCGGCATTTACGGCATCTACGGCGGCGTCTCCTTCCAGCTCGCAGCGCCTGTCTGGAAC